>JAIRZU010000038.1 GCA_031267075.1 Holosporales bacterium | reverse complement strand
CCACCTGTTTTTGGTTTGAAGACCGAACTGTATCTTATGGCCTCATTTCTGAGTGACCATGTATTCTACAAGGATGGTCAACATTCCTGATTGTAGCTTATGGAGAACGATTATGCAAAGAGACATTTACTTATCTAGTTGATTAGCGTAAATTTCCACACCGTCTAATGCTTGGGAAGCGCGAAAACCAGCGTACAACGTCACTGTGGTTGGTACTTGGACAAGCTTCATCAACTAGTAAAGTAAATGTCTCTGTGCTACAGTAGGAGCAGTTACTGAGGAGACAATCAAGGCGTATATAGAGGAACAGAGTGATGATGAGACATTTAAGATATGGGATAAGGATTCATCCTTATCACTGGTGTATGGCACAATTGGAAGTAGCGAATCCCACGGTTCTTTCCGGATTATTGTGCCATTTCAGGCCTACTGGAACTTATATTTCTACATGGGCGTAAAAATAATTTGCATCCCATAACATATCATCCTACCATAAACATATGAGGTACCTACCCAGGCTACCTCTTAATCCAAAACATAGTTATATATCAAAGGAGGAACATAGCATGTCTGACTTGAACAAAGAAACTTTAAATCCAATTCGTAATCTTCAGAATCAGAACTTATGGAGGGAGGCACGGAGCACAGGCCCCCCTCCCCCTCATGTAATCTTTAACCCACCCACAGTCCTGAGGCATCTGTTGCACAGGCTAATGGTGCCGAATTTCGTTTCTCTTTGTGACACTTCATCCATTACCTTCCAGCATCTCTCGCACTTAGTTCCGCTTGCATGCTTTATGATAACTCCGATGTTGTGGGATTCATTGATGTTAGCTCCGGCTGGCGGCTGTGCATTCACAATGATTGCAGCTGAAACTATAGCAACCTCTGCCCAGTCTATTGTCCCGAGGAGTGCTGTGCTCTTGGCGTCATTGGAGTACATATACACAGTCGCTTCAAGGCTGGATCGTACAACTCCGGCATTGCGCTCCACCTCTATGGATTCCGTAATCGTCTTCCGAATGCTCTGAATGGTTTTCCATTTCTCCTCGATCTCACGGTTGGCCCACTCCTCAGGGATGTCTGGGAATGTCTCTAAATGGATGCTAGTTCCGTTAGTATTATATGGATGGGCTTTCCATGCCTCCTCTGCAGTGAAGGACAGGATAGGGGCTAGCCAGTGGACTATGCATCTGAATACCTGATTCATCACGGTGAGACAGGCGAGGCGAGTTGGATCATCCCTTTTCCCGCAGTACACGGAATCCTTACGGATGTCGAAGTAGAAGGCGGAAAGCTCATTAGCACAGAACGCGTGAAGCTCCGAACAGAACACCTGGAAATCGTATGACATCATTGACTTCCTTAAGAGGGCATCTAACTCATGCAATTTGGCAAGGATGAATCTCTCGAGTTCCGGCATGTCGGAATAATGCACATCATTATCTGGCTCATAGTCCGATAGCACTCCAAGGAGGTATCTCAAGGAGTTTCTGAATCTCCTATAAACATCTCTTTGCCGATTCAGTATCTCATCTCCGAGCTTCATATCCTGGGAGTAGTCGGAGTTCAGGCACCAGAGCCTCAGAATATCAACACCAAACTTTGATGTTACATCATCAGGCGCTATGACGTTTCCAAGAGATTTCGACATCTTCCGTCCGGCCTCATCCAGAACGAAGCCGTTAGTTGCGACATGCTTGTATGGAGCCTTTCCCGTTACGCAGACCGACTCAACGAGAGCAGATTGGAACCACCCTCTATGCTGATCTGACCCTTCAAAATATAAATCCGCCGGCCAGCTCAGGTAATCCCTATCTTTGAGGACGTAGTGATGAGAGCATGCGCTATCGAACCACACCTCCAATGTATCCTGCACCATCAGATAATCATCCTCATTGTACTTCTCACCGAGGAAGTGAGAGGCAGGGAGGGTGCGCCATGATTCTATCCCATCAGTCCTGAACGTATTAACTACCCTGTTGAATACGTCATCATCCTCCAGTATGTTCCCCGTTTCTTTGTTGATGAATATGGCGATTGGAACTCCCCATAGCCGCTGCCTAGAGATGCACCAATCTGGACGCCGCGAGACCATACTTCTGATGCGGTTAATATATTGCTCTGGGAACCACCTTGTCGTATCGATCTCCCTTAGGAGATCATCTCGTATTTTGTCGATTGAGATGAACCACTGAGTCGTCGTCCTGAAGATGAGAGGGGCCTTGGAGCGCCAGGAATGCGGATAGCTGTGAGTGATGCTTCCAGCATGTAGTAAGTTTCCGGATTTTTGTAATTCCTCTATGACGTGTGTGGCAACTTTGAAAACATGTTCTCCTGCGAAGTGAGGGATAAAGTCCATGAGGGTGCCGTCATCATTCACAGTATCCCTGATTGGCAATCCAAACTTTTTACCGATCTCGAAGTCGTCGACACCGTGGGCTGGTGCAGTATGCACGAGCCCGCTTCCGACATCGGTTGTGACGTGATGCCCAGGTAGCAGAGGAACTTCATGTTCGAATCCAATATGCTTTAGTGGGTGAGCGCACACAACCCCACTCAGCTCTTCACCAGCGAAATCACATACTACCTTGAAGCCGCTAAGCCCAACATCCGCAGCAAACTTCTCCACCAAGTCCTTCGCTACTATGAAGCTCCTTCCACCGTGCTCGACGAGTGAGTATGTGATGTCTGGGGAATATGATATCGCCATACTGCCGGGGATGGTCCAGGGGGTAGTGGTCCAGATTACAGCATACGCTCCCTTCACCTTCTCGTTGCTCGCGTGATGCGTCACCGGGTAGCCGACGTAAATCGTATCGCTAACCTTATCGTGGTACTCAACTTCCGCTTCTGCCAGTGCGGTCTTCTCAACGACGGACCACATGACTGGCTTCTGTCCGCGGTAGACTAAGCCCTTTTTCACTATCTTAAAAAACTGCTCACAAATCTCAGCTTCGGTTTCCTTATACATAGTGCAGTACGGATTTTCAAAATCTGCTATGATTCCTAGCTTCCTGAATCCATCCTTTTGCACCTCCATCCACTGAGCTGCAAATTCTCGACACTTAGCGAGGAACTCCGCTACTGGTACCTCATCGCGTTTTCTCCCCTGTTTGAGGAAGTGCTCCTCAATCTTCCACTCTATCGGTAATCCATGGCAATCCCACCCTATAACAAGTGGGGCATCGTATCCGAGCATCTGGTATGCCTTATTGACGGCATCCTTCAAGACTCCAATGAGAGCATGGCCTGAGTGGATTGGGCCATTCGCATATGGTGGGCCAAAGTGGAGTATAAATTTCTTTCTCCCCTTTGATATCTTCCTTAGCTGTCCAAAGAGGTCTTCTTTCCTCCACGTCTCCACCATCAGTGGATCATTCTTCGGAAGGTCTCCTCGCATTTGGAAACTGGTTTTAGGAAGGAAGACGGTGTCTTTCAATTCCATTGTGGTATTCTGTTGATCGTTCATATCCCCTACGCTTCTGATGGTTTGCCTAAGATGTGGAAGTGCATGTGCATGACTTCCTGTCCTCCCTCATCGTTTAGTCTGAATTTCCCAGAGTTTGTCCTGAGCTTGAAGCCATTCTCCCTTAGCTTCATGAGCTTCACCACCTGGTTCATTCCACGATGAAAATCAAGGATTTCGATATCGCTTGCTCGCTCTATAAAATCATGATAATCGATATAGCTTCCCTTTGGAATGATCAAAATATGAACTGGGGCCCTAGGCGCGATGTCGTGGAATGCAATGAAATGCTCTCCTTCAAGGACTACGTTGGCCTGAATCTGCTTGTGAATTATCTTGTAAAACGCATTGTCATCATTGTACTGCATAAGTTCCATATCTCCTTGTCTTATAACCTCACTATCGAAGAGCCCCACACCAAACCGGCTCCTAGTGCCGTGAAGAGCAGGGTATCTCCTGGCTTTATCTTTCCGCAATCTATCATATCTTTCAATGCCAACGGAATCGATGCGGATGATGTGTTGGCATGTAGCTGCGTAGTTATCACTACCTTCTCTATCGGGAAATCTTTCATCTTGCACATAGCCTCCAGAATCCTCTTGTTCGCCTGATGCGGGATCAGCCAATCGATATCATCGAACGTCATTCCATTCTCAGAGAGGATAGCGATTATGGAGGAGGCCATGTACTCTATAGCGTACTTAAACACTGCTCTTCCCGCCATCGTAGTATATCCTCGATTCCCATTTTGTGACCCGTTGTGTGAGAGGATGCTGTTGTACTTCTCAGCCTCTCCATTGGCGTACAGCTTGGTGGATATGACACCCCTACCATCACCATCTGCTCGCTGGAGAAGTATGGCTCCAGCCCCATCACCAAACAGGACGCACGTGGCCCTATCTGTCCAGTCTACGAACTTCGTCAGAGTCTCCGCAGCTATCAACAAAATGTTTTTGAGATTCATGCTTTGCATCATGCTGTCTGCTACTGAGAGTCCGTATATGAATCCAGCGCAGGCGGCGTTTATGTCAAAGGCAAACGCATTCGATGCTCCGATTGCCCCTTGAATCCTGCAGGCACAAGAAGGGAATCTTCTATCTGCCGTTGTAGTTGATACGACGATAGCATCAATCTCCTTTGGATTAAGAGACGTCTGAGAGATGAGCTTTTGAGCAACCGCTATCCCGAGATCAGATGCTAGCTCATCATCACCCGAGATCCTGCGCTGCTCTATCCCGGTTCTAGAGAATATCCATTCGTGCGAGGTATCGAGGGTTTGCGCTATATCGTGGTTCGTTACAATTTTCTGAGGCAGGTGTGAGGCTACGCTACTTATGACTGTTCTCATTATTCTGGTTTCTCCTTCATCCTCGCCAGTGCACTCTCCACGCTACTCACGAAGTTCGATCTCACAAATTTCACGGCTACTGCGATGGCGTTTTCAAATCCAAGAGCATCAGAGTTGCCGTGGCTCTTGACCGCTATTTTCTTTAGCCCCACAAGAGGAGCGCCATTGTTGATCCTCGGATCAATCCCGTCCTTCAGTGCTTGAAATACGCGGCGAGTTAGGAGGTAGCCTATCTTAGTCGGTAGGCTCGCGAAGAAGCCTCTCTTCAAAAAAGCCAATATATACTTCACTGTCCCCTCCATCGTTTTGAGGGAGATGTTACCGGAAAAACCATCTGTTACAACTACATCGATCTGGCCATTCGCGATATCCGTCCCCTCGATAAATCCTACAAAATCCATATGTTCAATCTGCTCAAGAATTGTGTATGCTGCTTCAAGCGTCTCCGTTCCCTTTGATCTTTCGGTACCAATGTTCAGGAGGCCTACCCTTGGAGAAGGTATCTTCAGAAGGATCTGTGCTACCGCCTGCCCCATCAGTGCAAATTGAACGAGCTTTGTTGATGAGCAGCTTGTATTTGCTCCAAGGTCAAGCATCACGACTTTTCCATTGATGTTTGGCAATATACTAACGAGAGCAGGTCTATCAATATGCTCAAGCGTCCCGAGTAGGAACTTCGAAAGCACCATGAACGCGCCGGTATTTCCAGATGATACAACCGCATCCGCCTTTCCATCGGCCACATGAGAGATCGCTTCAAACATGCTAGTCCCGCGGCCTTTCTTAACTGTAATAGCCGGCTTCTCTGAGGCTAGTATCACGTTGCTATTGGTGTTGTGCACCGTATGAGTATGAGCACTAACCGCTGGGAACTGGGCCATATGCCTAGATATCTCGCTCTCATCTCCGAACAAATCGAACGCAACGTCGCTGCAGTCATTTCCAGAAATATACCGATTCAGACCTGGAAGCGAAGCGGAGATTCCCAAATCACCTCCCATAATATCTAGGGCGATTCTCTTCATGCGAAGACTACCAACGACCTCATCATTTCTCTAACGTAGTGATACATTAATCCTGATTCGAGTCGGCCGCTTCAGAGGCGGTTGCCCTGATATTGCGTCCGTTGTACGTATTACAGAACTTACAGATATGATGCGGCAAACATGAGTTCGCACACACATTACAAATCGTAACTCCAACAGGCTTGAGGTGATCATGCGACCTCCTCATCCTCACTCTGGATTTAGACATTTTCTTCTTTGGAACAGCCACTCTAGAACCAAACAATTTGATACGGCTATCTCCCGATTGTCCCACAACTCCATCCTCACGTCAATCCCTCATTTACGCCCATGTGAGTTTGGGCTTGGGAAAGGGGGGCCCGGGCCATCCGCAGGGACGCCACCGTGGTGGTGGCGCTTTTGTGGTGGTGAGAGCTGTGTGGTAGCGTTGTCGCATTATGTCGATGACGACCTAGCATTAGGCTGGCCAGTTATCATACCACACTGGAGGTGTAGTGAGGGGAGTTGTGGAGTATCGCAGGTATGCAGTATCTCGGACTACTTCGGTTGTCATCGTTTGGTAGACGTGTTTGATCCATGCTTCGTCCCTGGCTGCCAAGCCTTCTCCGGAGTCATGTGGCGTTCTGCTGGCATCAGGGAGGTGAAAGATATCCCCGAGTTGGTCGAGGGTGAAGGGGGCTTGCTTACTGATCACTATTATTAATTCCTTTGTTTCCTGGTTCTGTGCTGCGTTTGCTATTCCGTGTATTTGGTGTGTTGCTGCGATGCGTCTTGGCTGTGCGCCGCCAGAGTTTGCAGTTATGTCGTCTAGGTCTGCTGCCCATAGTAACGGGTAGTACCACACCGCTGTTCCGCTAGGACCTGTGGTTGTGAGGCGTGCGACACAGCGGTGATCCAGTGGGATTAGGTCTGTTGTGGCACCTTCGTATTCAAACCTGCTCTGTATTCTCGTGCTGATCTCCCCAGCATTGTATCCAGTGATTGTCTCACGTATCAGCTTCCTTAGCATCCCGCGCAGAACTGAGGGGCATGGGACAGCGTCAATCATTTCACGTAGTGCCTTCTCTTCGTGAAATTCGAGTATCAATCCGTTCAGGAGACTTCGAGTTTCGTCAATTTGCTCCCGCATTGTGGTACCTGGGCCGGCTGCTCCTGGTGCAGAGCTCCCCTGAGTTATCTCCTGTTGCATACCATCAATGGCTTCCAGAATATCTTCCTGTAGCTTGAAGACGGTCCTGCGGCCTCCTCCCCTACTTACAACTAAAGCTCTCTCTCTCTAGAACTCCAGGCCTCACAGGCTATTAGTCCTAGAATGAGTGTTGATGTTACAAGTTTGCTTTTCATGTGTTTCCTCCCCTTAGAGGATAAAATTTCTATAAGTAGGCTAACATGTGAAAGGTTAAAATTTAGTTAACGGATGAGATTATTTTCAACATGGGCGTAAAAATAAT
>JAIRZU010000025.1 GCA_031267075.1 Holosporales bacterium | reverse complement strand
CAATGGACGAAGCTCGAGCACAGAGGCACCTCGGATCCCGGTCGATCCACCATCCTCGTTGCGGCCGCTGGGACGATGCCGGGAGCGTCCCGCTTTGTAGTGCATGTCAAAACCGAAATGTACGGCGAAGCAAGACGCATCGTCATTGCCGACCTGAACAGCGTAGAGCCGGAAATGCTCCTACAAGACAGCGGAATCGACGAAGCGAGCGGAGCAACGTTAGAGCAGTACGAACGTGCAATACGACTGACTCCAAACCGCCTGAGAGCAGCTGAAACAATTGACGAACTCATATTAATCTCAGCATCCTTCGTTGGAGGATTTGGTGGACAACAATCCACTCCAACCTATATAACTGAAATGATCAATCCATTCACAGAGGACAGCCCTCTACACAAAACTTTCGAGGATGCACGTGACATAACTTCTTTCTGCGCCTCCCCAATACGGGGACTCTTGCAAGACGTCGCCGTATACCCAGAACAAACAGTCGTCGCCTTACAGTACCACAGACCTGGCGCAGGAGAACCCTGGGTCACCATAGCGATAGAGTGACAACGGCTACATCGGAAGCTGCCCCACCAACACCTCACCCTGAAGCGCCCTCCTCACTGGAGGTCGTTCCCTGTTGGTGGTGGTAGATAATTATCTTGGGCGTATTTTGGGGATTGACACTGCATCACGGCCTCTAGTACAATTGTTGATGATTCCTGAAATTACATAGCTTAAGGCGGATAGCCATGGCAGATGATAACTACAATTTCCAATCGATTCAAGGCAGGTGGCAGGACGAGCTCGGTAGCTTCGCGCTATCGAATGATGAGCTAACAGAAAGCTCTCACCAATCTTCAAAATCCAAGATAATCTACGTTCTCGAGATGTTGCCGTATCCATCTGGGAGGTTCCATATGGGGCATGTGAGAAACTACACAATCGGTGATGTTGTCGCGAGGCGAAAGAGGATGGAGGGCTATAAAGTCATACATCCGATCGGTTGGGATTCCTTCGGCTTGCCAGCTGAGAATGCAGCGATGCAGGATGGAGAGCCACCTCAGACGTGGACCATTTCGAATATCCGCGACATGACTGAACTGCTGAAGAAACTCGGATACATGTATGATTGGCCGAGGGAGCTGAGTACGTGCTCCCCGGAGTACTACACCCAGGAACAGAAGATCTTTCTGGCGTTCTACAAGATGGGTCTGGTGTACCGCAAAGAGTCGTACGTTAATTGGGACCCCGTCGATCAGACTGTCCTAGCGAATGAGCAGGTTATCGATGGAAAGGGCTGGCGCTCCGGTGCTGTAGTTGAGAGGAAATTTCTAGAGCAGTGGTCTGTTAGGATCACAGCATATGCCGAGGAGCTCCTTGCTGGCCTCGAGGATTTACGTGGCCACTGGCCGGATAACGTCTTGAAGATGCAGGAGAACTGGATCGGTAAGTCCAGCGGCGCCATCGTTGATTTCGAATTGGTTGAACAGAGCGGCAGCATAAGCGTCTTCACGACGAGACCAGATACTTTGTTCGGAGCATCGTTTGTGGTGCTTTCTCCAGATCATGAGCTGTCTAAACAGCTAGCGCAGACCAATAGTGCAATCTCGGAATTCGCTGAGAAATGCGGAAAGGTGGCTACGACGGAGGAGGCAATCGAGAGAATGGAGAAGGAGGGGATTTTCACAGGGCTGCATGTTAAGCATCCAGTCGTGAAAGATAAGCACCTCCCGGTGTATGTAGCAAATTTCGTGATCATAGATTATGGGACTGGCGCGGTCTTCGGCTGCCCAGCGCACGATGAGAGAGACTACGAATTCGCTACGAAGTACGATCTTCAGATAACACCCGTGATTGCCTCCGACGACCCACTACCATATTCCGGAGATGGCCCTCACATTAACTCTGACTTCCTTGATGGGCTACACGTAGCCGAGGCAAAGGAGAAGATGATACAGTACATCGAGGAGAAACGCCTGGGACATCGTGAGATTACGTACAGGCTTCGAGACTGGCTTGTATCTAGACAGAGGTACTGGGGTTGCCCGATTCCGATTATCAGATGCAAGAAATGCGGAGATGTCCCAGTCGATCAGCCACTCCTCCTTCCAGATGATGTCTCATTCGATGGGAAAGGAAACCCCCTCGAGAAGCACCCAACTTGGAAGCATACAATCTGTCCGAAGTGCGGTGAGCCGGCCCTTAGGGAGACAGATACGTTAGATACGTTCTTCGAGTCATCATGGTACTTCCTCAGGTATCTTGACCCTAACTGTCCAGATCCTATTAACTGGGATGTGGGGAAGGTGTCCATTCCGGTTGATCTGTATATTGGTGGGATAGAGCACGCTGTCCTGCACCTCCTCTATGCTAGATTTTTCATGTTGGCTCTGAGGGACGCTGGATACGTCAGTGGAGGCATCCCATTTAAATCACTTCTCACTCAGGGGATGGTTCTTCACGCAGCCTACAAGAACAGCTCTTGTGAGTGGGTATATCCGGAGGATGTTACAAGGCGTGATGGAAAGCTCGTTGATTCACTCGGTAATGAGGTGACTGAATTTCCAGCCGAGAAGATGAGTAAGTCCAAGAAGAATGTTGTGAGTCCAGAGAGCATTATCGAATCACATGGTGTGGATGCGGTGAGGCTCTTCATAGTCTCCGACACACCACCAGAGAAGGATTTGGATTGGAATACGAATGCCCTCGATGGCGCTCTACGATTCATGAGGAGGGTTTGGAAAGCATTCAATATCATACTAGCAAAGCGGGAGCAGGGCGGCGAGGATACCCTGCTGAAGCCCATGCACAGGCATATCAAACTCATATCTGAGAAGTATGATACAAACTCCCTAAACAAGATCGTTGCTTTGATAAGGGAGTTTTTCAACGAGATAGAGAGCAAGCTCGAGTCAGAAGCCGGTAGCTCGCTACTGCAGTCATTTGAGGCTTTCATCAAAATGCTATGCCCGATAGCCCCATTTATTTGTCATGAGATGTGGGAGAAGCTGGGGCATACTGCGAAGCTCAACGACGAGCCATGGCCGCAGTATGATGAGTCTCTCGCCGCTGCAGATGTAGTCACTATCGCCGTTCAGGTCAATGGGCGCGTCCGCACTACATTTGATATTGAGAAGGACTCCGAGGATGAACCAGTTATCCAAATGGCATTTGAAATGCTAGGTAGCGAGTATAGTAGGGAAGCCGCCAAGAAGGTGATAGTCGTGAAAGACAGAGTGGTCAGTATTGTGTACTAGTGCTACTCCTCATCCCCATCCTCCTCACTGTACTCATCGTCACGACCTCTCGTGGACTTTCGTAACGCCTGTCCCAGACTTGGCTCGCGCGGTGGCATGCCAGAGGTTTGCCATTCCTCGAGTTCGGGAAGGAGCCCATCATCGGCTTTCATCATCTCTAGTTGTAACCGAATCATGCTTTGTTGAGGTGTTTCGGGCTCACGGGAGGCTTGGCGGTGCCTCGATTTGTACAGTGAGTGTGCTGGGAAGGTGCGAGTCCGAACTGGAGGTGGGGCGGTCTGTACTGTTTCCGGGGGCTTCCGTAAGAGGTCCTCGAGACATGGGAACGTCGGCTCGACTGCTGGCGGTGGGGCGGTCTGTACATCGGGAGTGTTTCTAGGTACGAACTCTATATCGTAATCCTGTCCATTTTTAGTGCTTATCCGCCTAGCTTTATGCGTTCTTTGGAGCGTTCCGAGTTCACCTTCATGCCCTTGCAGAGCGTGTACCATCATCTCGCTCTCGGAGCATCCATGGATATATGTGAACGGGATGTTCAGCATTACCATAGCTTGTCGGCCGGTTTTGTAGGCGGGGACGTTCGTTCCTGCCCTTGCTGGTTCGGCCATCTCCAATAGGATTCTGAAGACATCTGTTTCCCTGTAGTTCCATTGAGATGACCCACTTGGCATTGCACTATCCGCGACACAGCAACACCAAATCGCCAGCACTGCACCGATCATTACCCTCATTATCATTCTCTGACTCATTTCTTGCGGCAGTCAGCACATAATATCAAAATACTTCTAGAGATGCAACATATATTTTGAGGATTTGATATCTGGAAGAAGTGTTGATCATGGCAAATGGGCACTTCATCATATCTATGGCGGTTTGCGCTTCAGCTAGGTTCTTGTAGATTCCAAAGCAGGTTGGACCGGAGCCCGACATCCCATACAGGATAGGCTCTGTTTTCTCCAGCCTTCTCAGGGTAGGTGCGATTGATGGATCCAGCTGCATAGCCGCTTGCTTGAGGGAGTTTCTAGCCTCATGTTTTACAAGAGTACCTATGTTACGGAGCTGTGATATGGTATCTTGAAACCCAATCGCATTGTCATTTGGTCCGGCAAAGGCTTCATACACCAACCTCGTAGATAACATCGTACCGCTACCTACCAGGACGACCACATGATCCTTGCTAATGACATCGGAATCAATTCGTCTTACAACTCCGTCGATACCGGTGCCGAGGAGGTACACTGCGTCGCAATTCCAGATGTACTTATAGAGGAAGACTTTCGTATCGGAGCCGAGGGGATCGAACAGATTGATATGCTGTAACTTTTCCTGCTGCGGCATTGACCAGTGATCAAAGACAGCATTGATAAAACAGGCAGCGTCGCTTGAGCCGCCTCCAATCCCAGCACATATTGGGAGTCGCTTTGTGACAGTGGCATGTGGCACCCCATCATCAAAGTTAGCCATCAAAATCTCAGCTGCTCGTTTTACTGAATTATCAGAATCTGCAACACCTGCGATCGTAGCGGATCCTCTGTGAAACTGGATCGTAAGATCTAGCTCTATGATATCATATAGCCCATCGAGGAAGGCGAACACGCTCTCGATTTCATGGTACCCGTTTTCCATTTTCCTGATGACATTCAGGATGAGGTTTACTTTTGCTACGGCATGTGATATGATCCGTTGTATGGGCAAGATTCAGCAGCAGACAGAGCAGGCTTTGCGAAGGTGGTATAAAACCTTCGGAGTTAGCCACGTGTTCCACGCTATTGATCGTAGCAAAGATAGCAAGCAGAGTCAACAACATTGTAAGCTTAGCCCTCTCTCTAACCTTCAAGAATCGAAACTTACGGGAGGATCAACGCAGCGAGAAACTGATTATGGATTACGATTAAAACCTTCAGAATCAGAGTTATTGCTAGGAGACACGGAGCGCAGAAGCGGAGTGTACTTAGGGGTACATGAGCATTCGAGCACCGGCTCGACGCAGCAAGGAGCTGATTATGGAGGTTTGAGGTTGGATACTGTTGAGGAGTTGCGAGCTGCCCTCCTAGCCCTCGATTTTCCTTTGAAGCGAATGGCCAGAAATACCGTATTTTCGGATGGCCCACCTGATGCAGATATAATGATAATTGGGGAGGCACCTGGGCAGGAGGAGGACGAGCAGGGGAAGCCGTTCGTCGGCCAGAGTGGGCAGTTACTAAACAACATGCTGGCCGCAGTTGGCATTATGCGAAGCGATGTGTACATCTCGAACGTTATATTCTGGAGGCCGCCGGGCAACAGAACGCCTTCATCTGATGAGATCGCATTTTGCATGCCGTTCGTGGAGGCGCACATAAAACTCATAAAGCCCAAGGTACTGCTGCTGCTCGGGGGAGTCGCCGTGAAATCCATCCTAAACACGACGGCTCCGATTACGAGACTCCGCGGCTCAGCAAATACATACTACGGCATCAGGACGATCGCTACCTTCCACCCGGCCTACCTCCTGCGCTCCCCCAACCAAAAATCCCTAGCCTTCAGAGATATGATACTGCTGAAGCAACTCGTAGCGTGAGGGGGAGGATCGCTGGGAAGGAGGAGTGGTAACTTAAGCCGGCTTATCGCCCCCAGCGTAGAATTATGCTACCTCGCCTTCGCTATCTCCTCCTGGCGCTGGCACTACGGGTGGTTCGGGTGCTTCTATGTAAAGTGGATGGAGGAGTGGAAATTGGTCGCTGCCTTGTAGGTCATATGCTGGAGGTATGTCTGGGCGCCATAGGATATAGTCAGCAGCTGTGCTTGTGCAGCTGTCTCCGGGGTAGCTATATGGTGCATTCTGACCAGTTAGGGCGTATTGACTGATCCATGGTAGCCACTCTGCCCAGAGACTGGAGATCCGTGGGATCAAGTATATCTCCGGCGGTTCCGTAATACGGACGCTCACTAGTTCTGGCCAATTAGCTCGCCCAGCCCCCTGTGTGCAGGACGTTACCACGAGTAGTTCCTGCGGATTGTGGTTGTTTATGGACTCGTTGAGGGAGGCTATCATAGTCTGCAGGCTCGCGAGTGCGTCGCCATTCGCTCGGTGTTGACTACCATCGTAGTACGCATATCCTTCTGTAGTTTGCGTGCTTCCTGTGAAAGCTACATGACACTGGAGGTTCGGGGTCGCAAAGTATCGCCAGCCGCAGTCTTTGGTGCCATCTTTGTACAGGTAGCGTATCATGCATGTGTTATAGTCGCCGCTGTGTTCAGGCTCTTCCCTGTGGTGTGTACGCCATCCTCCATCGGGAGCATAGGAGCTGATGCTGAGGGCGCCCGATCTCATCCTGCCGGTCATGAATGCTGTTAGAATCGGCGCAGCCCATCGCATGTTCTCCGGTTGTGGAAGGGTGTTTATGATGCGGTCTGCCCACGCATTGATCTGCGCTGGATAGACCGTCCATTCTCCTCCCGAACCCGTAGTCCCTTGCTCTTCAGCATCTCCATCATCGCCGCCAACATCCCCTGTGCCCTCAATCCTTCCTATGGCTTCCTTGATCTTCGCTAGGCCGTGATCTGCGTGATTTAACAAATCCAGTACAGCTGGGAGGCCATCAGCTTTATCAGTAATCGCTGCCTTGATCGCCTCCAACCCATAGGTACCATCCTCCAGTAATCCCCTTATCTTAGGTAGCCCACTACCCTCATCACTAACAATCCTATCTATCTCCTCTACCTTCCCTACCAACCCAATATCTGCATCCTCTTCCTCACCAGATGAACCAAGTAGTATTGCTGTGATGTTTTGGGTTGCTGCTGTTAGGGAGGTATTTAGTTGGGATAGGAGTTCAGTGTTCTGATCAGTCAGTGCAGTTTGGGTATCGTTGATTGCTTTGAGGGTTGCTCTTAGTGTACCAAAGAGTGTTGCCTGTTTATCTCCAACTAAAGCTCTCTCTCTCTCTCTAGAACTCCAGGCCTCACAGGCTATTAGTCCTAGCGTTAGGGTTAACGTTAACAGTTTTTTCATGGTAATCTCCCCATGCGTGTTGTACATAGATATATGATACAG
>JAIRZU010000022.1 GCA_031267075.1 Holosporales bacterium | reverse complement strand
TTAGCAGTGATAATGATGCAGCAAATGTCCTCATCTTCATGGTAAACTTAATACGATCGAGAGCAGACAACTAGCTCGGATTCTACCACAATACCTTGTTGATTGTAAGCCCGTGTTTTAAGGTGTATAAGTCGTATCTTTAGCATGGGATCCGTTTTAGCTAAAATGGGTTCTGTTGGCGGAGAGAGGGCGTTGTGCAAGTAGCATTAAAAATGCGTTTTGAACACTAGACTTGTTGCATAAGCCTTGTGATAGGCATATCTGTGGATTTGCCCCACAATTGCTCTTCATCTCTGAAAATTCTCCCTAATATAAAGGCCGTATAGAGAGATTTGAAGGCGCCCGAAAATTTCAACCCCCAAACTGTACGTGCGATTTTCGGGAGAGCTTGTGCAACAACTCTACTTTGCTGCTATTCTGGTCTTGTCGAGGTGAAATTCACTCACGGAGCCTAATCGTTTTTCATAGCGAATCCGTTGAGTAATAGATACATTGTCGTACCATTTTGAACCTTTCCAACAAGACAGCTTGGCAGAACAGTCTTCAAACGATTGTGGTTTCTGTGAAGATCAAATATGTGGAATACTGAGCGTTCATACGTTAAAATTTGAGACATTTACTTTACTAGTTGATGAAGCCTGTCCAAGTACCAACCACAGTGACGTTGTAAGCTGGTTTTGCGCGCTTCCCAAGCATTAGACGGTGTGGAAATTTACGCTAATCAACTAGATAAGTAAATGTCTCTAAAATTTTTCTTCGGCAATGCGATAGTGCATTGTAGCTCGAGTAGTGATGTTTCACACAACTGCTCGTACCACAGTTTTGTTTGTAATTCAACTACTTGGATGATTTTTCCTAACGAGGCTTAACGGAGGAAATTATTTTTTGAGAAAAGACACACTACTGGCTGGGGCACCAGGATTCGAACCTGGGAATGACGGTACCAAAAACCGTTGCCTTACCGCTTGGCTATGCCCCACCTCCTAAGACTGAGGATACCTCAAGCACAGGAAATGTGTCAATCTGAATGTGACTGGGCGGAGCGTATAAGGATCTGGCCAGCGAGATTGTGAGGCAGTGGCAGGCGGCATGCTAGCCCTCTCTAGATTCGAATTTGTTTTTCGCTAAAAAATTAGTAGAAAGTTTATTTTTTAATCGTACAATATGAGGGCGAAAGGAGCCTAGTTTGTAGGCTAAGGTTTTTGCTTTTTTAAGGAGAAGTTTGAATGAAGAAAGGTATGCTAAGTTTAGTAGCATTGTTGCTCGCAGCAGGATCATTAACCAGTAACGGGTACGCATGTAAGGATAAGGAAGATGAAGCGGAATGCGAGAAGGCGGCAGATGGTAAGCCCCCAGCAGATCCAACAGCAGAGGACACTGTCGAGAAGGATAAAAAAACCAAGGAATAAAGCAACCTGAGCCTCCTCAGCATCATATACGTGATACTGGCGAGTGCTGGAAAAGCGGGCTCCGAGCTGTAAGCGCAGGGGCCCGGCTTCTTGTATCATATATGATTGTGATCCTTACGCTCTCCCGATTTCCGCTACCTCTTCTATGACCCGTACCATCCGCTGGGTACAATCTGCGACATCCATAGTTTGAAGGACGCTTGCAATGGCATCTAGTTTTGATCTATCATTGATGATAGCCAGGATGAGTTCCTCGAGCTCTCGTTGAAGAGTGTCCGATTCATTGAGGACAAATGCCGCTTCGCGATCCAGTAGAAACTTTGCATTCGCCGCCTGGTCACCATTGATTGATCCTTTAAATGGAATCAGGATCGATGGCTTCCTAAACCCTATGATCTCGAAGATGCTCGATGCTCCTGCCCTGGAGATCACCAGATCCGCCTGCCCATACAACAGATCGATGTCATCGAAAAAATCGCTGATAGTATGATCAACATTGTCGGCTACATAAAGCCGTTCAACCTCATCGATGTGCTCTGGGCGGCACTGGTGAAACACCCTCATCTTAAACGAGTGTGCTACCTTACAAATAACAGGAGCGACATCGTAAGCAAACACCCGGCTGCCCTGGCTGCCACCAAAGACCAGAATCGTAAACGTCCCATTGTTAGGTGACTTGACAGTACGGTAGGATTCCTCGAACCTTGATGGATTCCCAACGCAAGTAGACCTCCTTGAATTACGTAACTTAGCGGTCTGCGGGAAGGAAACCATGATGACTGTCGCAGCATAGGACAGTAGCCTGTTCGCCAGACCAAGCACTGCATTTTGCTCATGGATTGCTGTCTTGATTCCGAGGAGCTGAGCCGCTAACACATACGGAATCGACGGGTATCCACCAAACCCAACAACCACACTCGGCCTCAGCTTACGAAGCTTTACGATGCTCTTTATCGTATTGAAGATCAGCGATACATACAGCGCCATCCTCGAGGTGGTGGAGATTTTCTGCTTTAGCACCTTGCATGTGAGATCGGATACATACCTAGCTCCCCTTGTGTCTGTGCAAAAAACAACCGTCAATGATCCGGACTCTGGGGGCCTACGCTCTAGCGCTTTGGCCAAGCAGATGGCAGGAAATACGTGGCCACCAGTCCCACCAGCCGCTATGAAAATAAGCCTATCGGCCCCACGCCCACAGGAACCATCATTCCTCATTTCTTCGGCGGCTTCTCAGTCTCAGATTTCTCAGATGGGTATATCAGCGGCACGGAAGTCATAATCAGTGCTCCGCCTCTTATTATGATGATTGTGATAGGACTCTTTATTCCCTTAGCCACGCACTGATTAACGGTAGATTCGAGCTGCTTCACGCTAGTTATCTCTGCATTGTTAACCTGCACAATCCCGTCGCCAGGCTGGAAAGGAGAGCCGGCGAACGATGAGCCTGAGTCATCTACGCTGGTCACAATTACCCGTACATAGTCTGGATGCTGGTACTTGTTCTCTTCTGAAATTGGCATTACCGATATCCCGAGTGGATCTATGCTAGTCTCCTTCCTAGCACCTTTCCCTTCCCCTTTGCGGGCCTGATCACCACCTAAAGCGCCAGTCTCCAATGCGCGTTCGTAATCGCCAACTTCAACGACTAATGGCACCTCGCCCCACTTCCCACTATCCTTCTGGCGCCATACTTTGATCGTTATCTTCTTACCGGGAACGGCTGCGCTGATCGCCTTCGGAAGTGTTACTTGGTCGCTCACTCTCTTGCCGTCGACCTCTATGATGATATCTCTTGGTTTAAGTCCTGCAGCGGCAGCTGGGCTTCCGGGACTTACTTTCGAAACGAATGCTCCGCATGTTTGTGAGCGATCGACAGAGCGCTCCTCGGCTAATCCAACACCAACGGCTTGCTCCCTTGTGACGGGGTGCACTTCTACTCCAAGCCACCCTCTCGTAACCACCTTATACAACAGCAGTTTCTCTACGACTGGGCGTGCTGTGTTAGCCGGGATTGCGAACCCTACACCAACGCTCCCGCCGTTCGGTGTGTAGATTGCGGTGTTGATACCAATGACCTCGCCCTTGGTGTTGAGCAAACAGCCACCTGAGTTACCCATGTTGATTGGGGCGCTGTGCTGTATGAACTCTTCTATCAAGCTGGAGGGGGCCCCAATTGAGAAGTTCCTTTCCTTAGCTGATACGATTCCGTGCGTCACCGTGCTCCCGAGTCCAAATGGATTTCCTATTGCTACCACGAAGTTTCCTGCATTTAGCTTATCGGAATCACCCCACTTGATCGGAGTCATCTTAACTGTGTTGAGATCAAGCCCCTTAATATCAACCGACAAAACCGCGATATCAGTTCTTGGATCAGAAGCATATAGCTCGGCTGGCAGCTCCTTCTTGTCGGAAAGGAACACGACTATCTTCTTCGCTTTCTCGATGACGTGGTTGTTCGTTACGATGTACGCCTTATCCTTTTCTATCTTCACTATGAAACCAGAACCCAGAGCATGGGCTTTCTTCGGCCGCGCCTTCCGCCTCGGGAAATCAAAGAAGTCCTTGAACAGCTGATCGAACGGCCCATCACCAAAGAAATCAGGAAAGCCCATCTGACCCTGATCCTCTATGAGCTGCATAGTTGCAACGTTCACAACTGAGTTCATCGCCATGTTAGCGATGTCTTCCAGGCCCTTCTCGAAGTTTATTACAGGCGCTACTTCACTAGAGTTGGCTGCCTGCTTCTCTTCACCTTCCTTGGAGTCATCAGTGGGCTTATCCGAAGCCTCTTCTTTGGGTTTGGGATCTTCAGACGTTTTGGGAGTTGCATCATCATCCTCAGCCTTCTTTTCTTCTGGAGGAGTAGAGGCCTTCTCTGATTGAGTCTTCTCCCCCTCATGAAATACTGGTAAGATCTTTCCGATATCTCCCCTAAAGCATTCCCACACCGTAATTAGGACGACTGCCACTCCAGCCGACTTCACCAGCCAAAAAAATCTCATAGCTACTGCAGATCATGATATTGGATCTCCACAACGTTCATTGTAGCATAAAGCACAATGCTCTTAACTAGCAAAAATAACGCCCAACTCGTAGTTGAAACTGTGCTACAATGGTTGGTGATGGTGGTGTAGGTGGCTTCTCGGAGACTATCTGCCCCCCAACAAAAAAAATTTCCAAGTAGTTGAACAACAAACAAAACTGTGGCATAAGCAGTTGTGTGGAACCTCACTTCCCACTGATTGTCGGTTAAATCACTTTGGTGTCCCATATCAGGTCTCATTTTTTACAACAACATTTCACGGCCCACCAAAATTTTATCTCTTCATAAAGACGGGAACTAAGGCTTGATGTCACTATGCTGGTGTAATATACTGCACGTGGGGCTCATAGCTCAGCTGGTAGAGCATCTGACTTTTAATCAGAGGGTCACAGGTTCGAACCCTGTTGAGCCCACCACTGCTTGGTAGCTAGCGTTGAGTCAGAGCAGTTTCAGGATGGTGACTACCTCGTTTAGGTTTAGGCTTGCGCCGCCTATTAGCAACCCGGCTATCTCGTCAATTCCGAGAATTTGTCCGGCATTAGCTGACGTAACACTGCCGCCGTATACAATCCTTGGATTACCATACTGTCTCTGCAAACGTACGACAGTCTGCTGGATTTCGTGAGGGTGTGGGACATGGCCAGTGCCTATAGCTGATACTGGCTCATATGCCAATACGATGTTATTAAGATGATCACGTATCAGCATCTCGGTGTAGGTATCGATTTGTGATTCATAATCTTCGGAGACGCACAGGATTGCCATCATGTTGAGGCGTACAACGTTTACTAGTTTTTCGTAGATTGTTGGTACGCTGTCAAATCTGGAACGGCGTTCGCTATGTCCGAGTATCACGTATTTAACACCAGCGCCAAGCAACATGTCGGCAGATAGCTCACCTGTGTACGCTCCGAATCCACTGTATACAGAGCAGTCTTGTGCAGCAATCTGGAAGTTGGCTCCAGCGGAATGCGCATATAGTATGAAGGTGCTTGGGAGCGCTATGATGAGGCTTTCACTACGAATGCCGCTGATAGACCTCTCCACCAACCCTCCACAATCAGTTTCTTCCTGCGTTGATCCGGTGCTCGAATGCTCATGTACATCTGAGTACACTCCGCTTCTCTGCTCCGTGTCTCCTAGCAATAATTCTGATTCTGGAGGTTTGGAAAGAAGTCTAATGAATGAATCCACCAACTGCACATCGCCATTCATTTTCCAATTGCAAATGATGAGCTTCGACATGTCCTAGGTTCAGCATGAAAAAATGACCTGCCGTGATGGTACGTTATCTACTTGCAATAATCCAGTCCTGATGATATCTGCTCTAGCACGTTCTTCTCACGAGCTCCTTACAGACTGTAGACAATACGACGGCTAGTGGGACTGCTATGAAAATACCAGAGAGGCCTAGTATTGAACCAGTTGCGCAGATCATGAAGAGGAGGCCAACTGGGTGGATTCCGGTTGTTCGCCCTATCAGCTTGGGGGTGATGAAGTTCGAGTCTATGAATGGGACGACGACGAAAAGACACACCACTTGTATATACTGGGATACATGTATGAAATCATCAAACGACATAACGAGCGATATCAGGAGCCCTATCAGTGGCCCGAAGAATGGAGCGACGGAGCATACTCCAGAGAGGATTCCACAGACCACACTTTCATCGGTGCCGATCAGTTCTAAGCCGACGGAATACATCACCGCCAGGATAGCACAGATTACAAGCTGTCCCTTGATGTACGCCGCGAGATTGGAGTTTACAAGTCTGAGTGTGGCTAGCACGGAGTCGGATGCTACCCTAGCCAAAACTTTGTTAATCGCCCCAACGATGGAGTGCCAATCTTTCAATAGGTAGAACGTTATGATGGGAGTGATAAAAATGAACATCACCGCATACACAAGCGTTATGCCAGTGTTAATGAAGGTGAAGATGTGGTTCGGCAACTCCGTCGTAAGTTCGCTCAGATATTTTTTGAAGTCGTTCTCGATATCGAAGGTGTACTCAATGCTGCAGGCTTTAGCAAGATCATGCAGGACTGTGTTGATAAGCTCTGGGAATGTTTGTAGGAAGGCGGGTAGCTTCTGTATGAGAGTAACCAGAGCATCCTTCAAAAGTGGGACGAAAAACACAGTGAATACCGATACGGCTGCTACGAGTGAGAGCACTACTAAGCCAGTCGAGAGAGTCCGTGAAAACTTAGTTACCTTCACTATCATATCAACTGGAACATGGAAGATGTACGCGATGATGAAGGCTATCATGAATGGAACAAGCCACTGCCCCATCAAACAAACCAGTGAGATGACGGCGGCTACTCCAAGCACACCACCTACAATCTTCGTGATACTACAACTCTTCCGTACCATGAGTCGGCCGCACTCCTTGGTGACTGACTAGTTATTGTAACAATCATCAAGCCTCTTTATCCATAAAAATCACCAGCCATCTCATACATGAACGGCTCTAATCACAGGCGCGAGAGTACACATATGTAGCATGTCGGTGAGAAAAAGGTGGGAAAGCCCGTGTGAAGTCTATAACATCAGCATTAACCGAAAGTAACGTTGCATGGGATCAAAAATGCGGAGCTTGAAATTTTTGTTACTATTTCTGCTTTCCGCCTGCGCCAGGGAAGAGCTGTGTGTGGTCGATGCAGATCTCGATAATGTTCTCTCGAAAAATATTCCACAGGATATTTATCAATTTAAGGAGTCAGCAGACGCTGCCTCAAAGGCATTCTTGAAGGATCAGAAAGCGTCAGATGCCGACTACAACGAAATGTTTTATGCCCCTTGGATGGATGGTTTCTCGCCAACCATAGACAGACAGTATCTCACATTATCCTGCGGCCACGCGGAAAATCTTCACAAATGGCATCCTCAAGAAATTAAAAAGCTAGAGGAAAATGCTGCTTTGTCTCTGTCTCCTTCCGTGAGCATTAAGGCCATTGCTATCAGGACCACGATGGCCTATCGGATGCCAACGGAAAAACCTTTTTTCGTCGATACAAGAAAGCCTGGAACTTCGTATCCGTTTAATGACAACATTGCAAGCTTGATATACATTGGCACTCCTCTGAGGGTAGTGCACGTCAGCTTTGATAGGGCTTGGTTCCTTGTTGGCAATTATCGTTTTGTGGCCTGGGTGAAAGCTAATGATGTGGCCTTTGTCGATGAGAGATTCATAAAGTCGTACTTCAGCCATAAACTGTCAGTAGCGATCGAGGACGACGTTCCGTTACTAACCGAGCCCCATCAATTTTTGAGCGTGAGCCACATCGGAATGATATTGCCAAAAGCGACCGATGGAGTCCTTGCTCCAAGTTTAAAAAAGGACGGATTTGCAGAGCTTAGATTCTGCAAAACAATTGCCTTTGTTGAGAAGCCATACCCATTTACTGCAGACCACATTCTTGCAATATCCAAGAAATTGATGGGAACAAAATATGGATGGGGAGGCTTTCTGGAGAACAGAGATTGCGCGCAGACCATCCGCGATTTCATGGCCGTATTTGGGGCTAATGGGTCGATTTATATCAATTCTTATCCTCAAAAATTCATTAGCATCGAAGGAAGTGATAAAGCGAATTTCCTAAAGGAAAATGCAACTCCATTTTTAACTGTGATTGGCTGCAAAGGCCATGTCATGCTTTACGTTGGGAACTTCAATGGCTACCCTGTGCTACTACATAACATGTGGGCGATAAGGACCGGCGAGAATGGTAGATATGTGGTCGGGAAGACAATCCTCAGCACAACACAATTTGGTAAAGAAGTAAAAAATTCCACCATCTGCATAGATGAGAAAGCCGTATTTATGTGTGACGTCTCAAAGAGAGCGCTTTCAGCTAAAGGATGAGGCCCTCAACTTGACTCATTCTCCACATTCAAAACAATGAATGGTCCCGGGTTCTGCTGGCCGCACTCTGGTCTATCACTCGTACTTGTAGTAGCGCTGATGATCGATACCGATTGGTCCGATCTTCTTGTGCGGATTTGGTATGATACCGGGTGGGTACGCTATACAGTAGCTTACAGCTGACCATCGCTCGTCCGTTGGAAGCTGGCACCGCCCGTGCATTTGCTGCTCTAATTTCAGGTCATCTAGGTTAGCATGTGAAAGGTTAAAATTTCGTTAACGGATGAAATTATTTTTGAGGGGGTGGCGATTTATCCAACTGAGATTTGTTTGAGGTTGGATGAATGGGGTTGTTTCAGTGAAGAGAGGAACGATGTCTGGAATCTGGATATCTCTTCCGAGTATCTCGCTGACGGATGTTACAGAAAGCTTTGAAATTCCACATGGGATTATAGCATTGAACAGCGATAGGTCGTTTGAAATGTTTAAGCAAAATCCGTGACTAGCTACGCCCCTTTCCACATTGATTCCGACGAAGCCAACCTTTGATCTATCAACCCAAACACCAATCCCTTCCTCTGATAGATTGGCCTCAATGTTAAGCAGACTCAGCGCATCAATCATCCAGTTCTCCAGCATCCTCACATAGCACGAAACGTTCATTGCACGCTTCCTAAGATTTATGATAGGATAGATTACGAGCTGGCCTTCAGAGTGCACTGTGACTCTGCCACCGCGACGTGGATAATACGTCTTGTAGCAGTGCGATTCCAGGAAGTCTGTTGGCACCGAGCTCTTTCCAGCAGAGTACATCGCCTCATGTTCCGTGATGAATATGCATTCCTCTCCTCCAGCTAGGACGCTCTCATGGGCGACCTTCATATCGAGTAGGGCAATCGGATATTTCGAGAGGCCGTAGTCGATAAAGAGCCCCCGCACCTAAACCTCCATAATCAGTCTTCTGGTACGTCGATCCGGTGCTCGAATGCTCATGTACCTCCTCGTACACTGCGCTTCTGCGCTCCGTGTCTCCTTCCATAAGATCTGATTCTGAAGGTTTTGAAAGAGCTGATGGAGGACATCTAATTTTATTGTCATCAAAATACCTTCAAGACCAGATTGGGCCATATTCCGAAAAGCGTCGTTATTCCAACTAGAAGAAGTAGGACGAATTTTTGTGTGTGGCTTAGGATGTAGCTGGAGCATTGGTTTGCCGGAGTTGTGAGTAAAGTCTTTCGGTTGAAGCAGGTGTGGTAGACGCGTATAGCATATCCGGATGATACTAGGATGCCAGCCAAAACCACTGCTGTATAGGCTATGGAAATGCGTGAGGCAGC
>JAIRZU010000018.1 GCA_031267075.1 Holosporales bacterium | reverse complement strand
CCATCGTCTCCTTTGTGAAGGCCGACGTTCAGGGACTCATATGGCCCTGTGCTCTCTCCACCTGTCCTATCGAAAAACCCGTGATCTATGAGATCGATATCGGACAACAAATCTGTCTGAATCTTGTTCATACTTACAAACTCCTTAAGTTACTCTCGAGCCAGTTAACATCGTAATCTCCGTTAATGACATCCGCGTTGCACACCAGCTTTCTATGTAGATCCGCCGTTGTAGATACGCCATCAACGACCAACTCATCCAGGGCCCACCGTGCTTTCATTATACATTCGCTTCTCGTGGCTGCATGGACTATCACCTTAGCGAGGAGGCTATCGTAGTACGGCGGAATCACGTAATTCCTGTATACGTGCGAATCCACCCTCACTCCGTTTCCACCTGGGAAATGAAGCTCCTCTATCCTACCTGGAGATGGAGCGAAGGTTTCTGGATGCTCAGCATTGATCCTAAACTCCATGGCGTATCCACTGATTTTAATATCCGCTTGCTTGAACGAAATCTTCTCTCCTGCCGCTATCCTTATCTGCTCCTTAACGATATCAATGCCCGTTACCACCTCGCTTACACAGTGCTCAACCTGCAAGCGCGTATTCATCTCCATGAAGAAGAATTCTCCATTTTCATAGAGAAATTCAAACGTTCCGACGCCGACATATCCCAGCTTCTTCACAGCCTTCCTCACGACATCGCAAATCCTGTTTCTAGCATCTGCTGATACAGCTAGCGATGGGGCTTCTTCAATGAGCTTCTGATGGCTGCGCTGGATAGAGCAATCGCGCTCCCCTAAGTGTACCACATTCCCATATGAATCAGCAATGATCTGAATTTCAATATGTCTTGGGTGAGCGAGGTATTTTTCAATGTAGAGGCTGTCGTTGCCGAAGCTTGCCTTCGCCTCAGCCTTCGCCAGTTTAAATGCTCCCTCCAGTTCACTCTGGGAGTTAGCAACTTTCATCCCTTTCCCACCGCCGCCAGCTGCAGCCTTCAGCAGTACGGGGTACCCTATAGCCTTCGCTATTTCGTATGCATCTGTGAGATCATTCACTGTTCCATCCGATCCAGAGATAACCGGAATCCCGAGAGTGCTCATGGTTTTTTTCGCGGTGATCTTATCGCCCATCATCGCAATATGCTTCGGCTCGGGGCCTATGAACTTCAGGCCATTCTCAGCGACAAGCCTGGCGAACCTCTCGCTTTCTGATAGAAACCCAATTCCGGGATGAATGGCATCGGCTGCCGTTAGTTCAGCCGCACTCAGTATCGCCGAAACATTCAGGTAGCTTTCGGCAGCGCTATTCGGACCAATGCAAACGCTCTCAGTTGCGAATTTGACATGCATCAAATTCTCATCCACTAGCGAGTGAATGGCAACGGTGGGGATTCCTAGCTCTTTACACGTCCTAAGGATCCTTACCGCTATCTCTCCTCTGTTAGCTATGAGAATCTTCCTAAACACTTGCCCTACTCTATAACGGCCAGCAACTGCCCATACTCAACCGGAGTGGAATCTGAGACAGCGATATGAATTACCTTCCCAGATTTCGGGGCCTTGATCAGATTCATCACTTTCATTGCTTCGATTATGAGGATGGGCTGCCCCTCTTGTACGTCAGCTCCAACTGAAACAAATGGAGGCGCTCCCGGTTCAGGTGAAAGGTAACATGTTCCAACAACCGGGGATTTAAAAGCTCCAGGATGCTTCGAGAAATCCAGTTCCGTCGATTCACCGCTACTGGCTGGTTCCTCTTCTGTTTCAACCTCACGATCGCAAACGCGTTGAGTAGCATGCTGCCTGGGACCAACAAAATCGACAAACTCCCCGCTCGTCATCTTGACAGTAATCCTTCCGTCCCTGTACTCGATCTTCCTTAGATTATGCCTCTTCAACACACCTGCTAGCTTATCAAAAACGGCATCATCAAGCTCATGACTACAGCTGCATGCTCTACGCTTCAACCAACTAAACATACTGGACAATCCGAGAAAAAGCGCCTAGCCACACAACCCCTGCTACATCCGAGCACTACCAAGAATAGCGCCTACA
Source organism: Holosporales bacterium (assembly GCA_031267075.1). Lineage (GTDB taxonomy): Bacteria > Pseudomonadota > Alphaproteobacteria > RUG11792 > RUG11792 > JAIRYU01. The sequence continues at coordinate 14,485 of JAIRZU010000018.1, read as the reverse complement.
AGGGCTTGGAAGGCCACGGTTTGAATTAGAGCCGCAATCATCTGTCCATTTATGCTGATTACATGTGCTACCAGGAGGCTGCATACGTAAAGCACGGCATACTGTTGAATTAGCCTGTTAATAGCATCCTGCCTAACTTGTGGCTGGCTCCATGCCGGTTGAGGAACAGGTTTTCTGTCGGTAATAAACACAACCGCCCACCTTCCATCGTGCTCTACAATCTTCTTACAACACGCCCCAGGAGGCGCATCCTTGACAATTTCCCATATGGCAGGAGGGAGATTTTGTCTACCTGCCCTCTTGAGTTCCAATCTGTTGTCCTCCGGCGTTCCCTCAAACATCGTGTTAAATTTCTGCGGAGTTGACATTATGTCCTTATGTCCTTTGGTAGCATCTTCTTGCGTATTGAAGAATATCATCTTAAATGTTATGAGATGATCATTTTTCATCTCTGGGGGGATTGCCTTCATATCACGTATGAACGCAAGCTTGGCTTCCGCTTCGGTAGGTTTCTTTGCATGCTTTAGAACATGCATCTGGAACTTCACATCCATTGCTTCCTGGTCCACCCTCGTTTTGATTTCTGGTTTTTTATCGTATCCCTGTTTCGAGCATTCAGCGAGGATTATCATCTCTTCGATCACAACCTTAACAGCGTACACCATCACCATTGCAAGCGACATTCCATATTGCCGGCTCATCTCTACGAGCGGGCCATCTACTAATGACTCAACGCCGTAGTACCCCTTCAGGTCATGAACCGTAATCTTCTTTTCCTTCCCATCGATTTTCACCTGCGCAAGAACGAAGTCATCTTTAAGCTTTGAAATCTTTTGAATGTCTTTATCGTCCGTGGCGCTAGGCTTATCAGCGAAGTGCAACACATCCGCTTCTTTCCCATAAACATCCCAAAGCATTGTTTCGTAGATCTTGTGCAATCTCTCTAAAGCCGTCTTTGTGAAATCGCTTGCTACCAGTGGCATGTATCTTTGCACCATCGCTTGCGTAAAAGGCGTTGGCTTAAACTTGTGACGCCCTGTTACGAAGAACAATACTTGTCCCCCTCCAGGTCCAGGGAATGGCCCCACCAAATCCCCAGCCTTCGCCGCCGTCAGACCTTTGGCCACTAGTGCAGGGAATGATTGTAGCAACTGGTTGGGTGCCTCTGTAACCTGGCAACCGGATTGCTGCGCATGCTTCTCAATGCTATCCTTCGTTTTTGTCTTCAGCTGCTGGAATGAAGCAACAAGACTTCTGTCTCTCATAACGATGACGAGTATATCAAAGGCGTCCTGATCCTTCATTTTCTCGCATGCTTTGTCATAATGTTTCTTGAGAGCCTCAAACGTCATGGCCTGCGTAATCAAATATTGAGTGAACAAATTCGCTAGAACGACCCTCCTCCTCTGCTCAATCTTCGCTTGCTCAGCTTTATCAAATTGTACATTTGCTAGAACCTTGGCAGCTACATATCGAACCGTAAGCAACGTTGCAACGAATGTAGTCAGTTGCGCTATCGTCATCCTTTCAACAAATTCCCTTGGAAGATTTTTAATTTCTTTGTCAATGGCATTCTGATCTATGGACGTCTTATCACTGAGCAACACCACAGCTCTATTTTGCTGCATGAGAGGCATTCCACCACCAAAGCCACCAGCCTTAGCTGCTCCCCCCATAACAAAAAACGCCACCATCGTAGCGGCTAGCCAACTTTTCAAACTTCTCATTTCACAGCGTTGTGTTCGCAAATCTATTGCGCATGGTAGCATAAATCGTTCCTGGAATCAAGCACTACCAGCCAAGGCTGAGAGTTTGTAGTCACGATTATAGTACTCCAGTTGTGGCTGCCAAATACCATCAGGCCTCCAACTAAACTCTCCATAATCAGCTTCTCGCAGCATCGAGCCGGCTCTCGAATGCTCAAGCTGGCGCCCCTAGAGATTCTGATTCTGCGCACCTGCTCAACGCAGCAAGAAACTGATTATGGAGGTTTGGAAGGAAGTCTATTGCAAAAACTGCTTCACTGGAATCGAGAGTATTACTCTGGTGCCGTTGTGGTCATTTGTATCGACAGATACACTTCCCTTGTGCAGCTCGGCTATCTCGCGGGCTAGGACTATTTCCAGTGTGGAGCCATACCCAACTATGGATGAGCTACCGCTGTTTGACATGATCTTGGTGTAGCTCTCCACATCCTCACCTGAAACCGAGATCCCAGCGTCGTCGAGCACGATATCAATCCATCCTTCGTGCAGTTTTGAATTTTCAACCGAAACTGAAATCTCTCCATTTCTAGGAGTTACCCGGATGGCCCTTGAAATCAGCTGAGTTATGGCGTCTTCCATAGTCTGCTGGTCTGCTATTACGACAACGTCTGCTTCTTCAAGGTTAGCTATAATCTCTATGCCATTCTCTTCGGCACGCGTCTCAAGGCATTTCATCACTTTCTGTAGTAGGGTAAGCAGATTCGCTTCCTCAAATTTAAGTCTCACGCTTCCATCTTCTATATTGACGAGGCTTATAATCGTATCGACTGTACCAGCTAGGTTAGCAGTGATATCCCTCAGCTCCCGGCAGTATCTAAGCTGCTTCTCGCTGAGCGATCCGAAGTACTGGTTGTACAGCACATCTACAAATCCAGAGATTGAGCTGAGCGGTGTTTTGAATTCGTACGCAATCTTGGTCACGAGGGTCTCCTTGAGATTACCAAGCTGAGCGATGATCTGATTCTTCTCTGCGACGGCGTCGCTGATGTTTAGGCTATCAGTTATGTCCGTGAATGTCAAGAGGTTAAGATTCTCAGGTAGCGGTGAGTAGCTATACATCACGGTCTTCCCATTAGCAAGCACCAGCAAGTTCGAGACCTTGCTCCTCTGAGATGCAGCACCGATTAGGATCATGAAGAAGTCTTCGATAACGTCGGGCGGGCCAAGCGCGTTTGGGCACGCCTCGAAGAATTCCCGTATGTGCATTCCGATGGCATTGACCTCACCGGCATGCAGTATCTCACAGAGAGATTTATTAGTCAGCCTCACCCTGTTATCATCACCAAAGATGAGCACACCCTCTGCCAGGCCGCTCGCCATTTCAGTGTAGATTGATGTGAGTGAATTTATTTTTCTCTCCAGTGAGATTACCTCTGATACGTCTTCGAAGACGAATATCAAACCACCGCCTATGACTGGTGAAATCGTGACTCCCATTATCTTCCCGCCATATATGTTGATGGAAGTATGATATGGCTCGATCAGGGTTGAGATGAGATTCATCACCTTCTCCTGGTAGTCCTTGAGGTTCATGTCTATCACAACCAGTTCATTGGTGATGAGGTGGTTGATGATGTCGGAAAGTTTGCATGTCGCTGTGAGGTCAAGCCCATCTGTGTGAAAGAGTTTTAGCATCGCAGAGTTGGCGAATATCAATACGACATCCCTATCGAAGATCGCGATCGGAACCGATATGTTATCGAGTATCTCCTCGGTTTGCTTTTTGTAATTTATGTGCTCCTTCTGGAGGGCCTCGTGCTCGGTGCAGTCCACTGCTAGGCCAACCAATGTCTTGCTCTCATTGGATGGTGTTACTGTGATATTAAGCAGTCTCCGCTCTCCATTGATTATCACATGCTCACTGAATTTCCTGGGATTGGCTGTGAGGCGCTCGGATGATATATGCGGTGTCCTTCCTTTCGGGATTAGCTCGACGTTGTTGGTTATGACATACTCTGGCTTCGCCTCCACAGCGCTGGCATACTGCTTATTGCAGTACGTGATTTTCATGTCCCTGTCTTGCTGCCAGATGTAGACAGGTAGCATGTCGAGTATCTCAGCAAGCTCCGGGCTTCTGACTGATGCATCCTCCTTCTTGTGTCCTTCAACCGTTAGCGTGTAGAGTTCTCTATCACAGTCGAGTATGAGCTTCAGTGTGAACAGCTCTCCGAGCACAACGATCGTTGATGAGTACTCCTTCCTGTACGGGTTTACCGCCGTTAGCTTCTCTGCTGCGACGTTCAGGAATGAACCGAAAGGCTTCCTCATCAGCCTCACAAAATCAAGTGACAGAATGAAGTTGTCTGGAGCGGAGAGCATCCTCGCCATCCTATCGGACATGAAGACCATCCTGCCGTACGCTCTCCATGCTGCGAATGCATACGGAAGCGCACGACTCGAGTCAACGAGTATAGAACACACATCTCCAGTGCGAGATAATTCGTTCATACAGGCTGGCTCTTCCCGCGTACACCCGGCACATTCTACATTATCCCTCACGCCACATCCAGTGCTTTGTCGCTACCAGGCGTGGAGATATATCATGTTGCCGATTGCATGTGCCGTAGCTGTATGCTATGCTGGTACTGTCCTTGGTATCAGTGATTGTGCGTGCCATAGCGAGCAGGAGACTGCTGATACTGGGAAGTGCTCAGATCCAAGGTATCCTGTTCCGAAATAGGATGCTAGGGTATCGCCCGTGCCTGTCTTCTGTTTGGGGAATATCATTATGTTGAGTCCCAGAGCATGCGCTTGTGCCTCTGCAGCAGAGCAGTCTGCTATCTGACCAGGCACCATTCTTCCCAGCGCTCCCTCTGCTCCTGCACCATATTCCTCATCTGCGCTCCGATCGGCATCTAGCCTGATGAGGTGTTCATCGATACCATCCTCATCATTTATGAGTGGGTCGTCTGCTGTCTCCATATATGCAGGTATGTAGTATGCCCGCAGTTGGGCTATGTATGCTCTTGCCCTTTCAATGATATTCCTCTTCGTGGAGGTTATGTTCCTCAGCCTCAAATCCGCAGAGAATATTGAATTGAACATGCAGGTGTTCCTATTGCCCTCGCTTGTCTGGCCTCTGTCGACTGCGGTAAACAATGCCATCGGAGTGTGATCTAGCCATTCATGAACGTACCTAAGATAGCTTGTGTAGTTCACCCACTTCGCCCTCACAGTTCCGCTAATTATCTCAGCCTCCTCGGGGTACCTCTGCTGAAGATCACTCGTTACGCTCAGCAGCAGGTCCCACTGCTCTTTGATTTTCGGGAGCACTATCTCCTGGTTAGGGATAGTTGCTTCGCCGTCCATGAGCATCCTGTAGAGTACGGCCTGCGAGAAGGCTGGTGTCCCTAGGATAAACGCTGACAACTCAAATATCGCTCCGTTGATCCTCCTATTTACCAGCTCATCCTCGGGACTTATTATCGGTACTACCGGAATGGCTGCAGCGATGGCTACTACACTCCGTGTTCTCACACTGGTCATTGGTACAGCGCGAGGGGTTCTCGGGATTGCTCTGGGTACATTGATACCGCGTGCTCTCAGTGCTGATGCGGTAGTGGGCGGTCTGCGAGTCTGCTTGCTCTGCGGTCTGACATTCATTCTTGGAGGCTGCGCTCTCGGTATTGATGGCATCCCTGTGCCGGCTTGCCAGCGGTATGTCGGCGCTGCCGGTCTAATACTTGACGCAGCACTAGGAGGAGCAGGTGGCTGTTGTGGCGCAGGTCTGAACATTCCGGCTCCCTGCATCTCGGGGTCTCCACGTGTGATGCTGCCACCAGCTATTCGTTTCACGTGCGTTATTGCCTCGATGCCCCATTGCCGTATTTGCCTGTATTGCTCTATCTGGCTAGCGGGTAGTTCGACTCTCGTTAGGACTCTACTCCCACCCAGTATTGATGAGAGCATATTGGCATAGCGTTGCGCCTCGTTGAATCCACGTCTGTTCATGGCTGAGTGTATTGCGTTGATGAACCTTATCATTTCCCCCATTATGCCTCCGAGGTTTGGATTGGCAACTACGGCCTCCTGCGTTCCCGGCTGCATGACCAAACTACGTTGTTTAAATGGAGGCCACGCCCCAATGCTTTGTGGATTCTCACAGCCGGGAGGAACTAAATCCGTGACTAAGACATCCTGGCCCATTCCCCTCCCAGGTACGATAGTTTCCCAATCCAGAGGCGTTGCCCCTCCAGCAGACGCGTCAGTTATATGTATGCTTTGTATTATTGCGATGATAAATGCGCTTATCTTATTTCTACGCATAAATAATCTCCAGATGTTCTATGTATTCAATTTATATTCTCTCAGTAATTCGAGGCCGCTGACAATTAATGAGGAGACCAATAAATAAAAATGTTGCACGAATACATTTTTATATTTATATAAGATATAATTAATATTGCGAATACTTTATCGCTTGTGTATAATGAAAATGATATAAATTACACGTATCTCATTGAGAGCCTGACCATGGTGGGCAATTCAAGAGGCGACCTGAACGAGATGAGTTGCCTTTTGTTATTTGGTAATATATAATCGAACACATAGTTGTAAGGTAGGGATGAGGAGAATGAAGAAGCCAATCGGGATAGTGCTGACAGCTCTAATTGCGCTTGCTGTTGAGAATGACCTGATCTCTGGGCTAGCATTCGGAAATCGCGCCCCCTGGGACCTATCTCTCCGCAAAGATGCGCAGGAATTCTTAAGAAACATGAGCACGACAGATTTCAGGAGCGCGCCACTCCACCCCCTCGTACCATATACGGGAGACCCAGCGACGAGGCCTGGGTCGATACCAGTCTTCCACCCTCCGTATGCTAGTCGGGAAGATGTCGCGAGCGCCATGCGTGCGCGATCTCAACTCTGGGAGCAGCCAGGAGCCTTAGCATCGATGCTGAGGGGAGCAGAGCGGGAAGAGAGTGTGATACGAAGGCGGGAAAAGGCAGAGAGGGAGAGCAAGAAACCAAGACGACCACCGAAGGCCCCCGACAGACGGCAACGACAGAGGCTGGCTGACGAGGAGATACGAACTGACCTACAACTCGGAATTATCGACCCAGTGGAGGCGATTGACGCTGCAATAGGTGTCAGACACGGGCGTAACTACAACGCCCCACCCCCGCGACTGACTGACCAAACACTCAACGAGCATGCAGAGATCCAACGCAGAGCCGAAGCGATGGGAATCCAGGAAGGAGAATGCAAAACAACGCTGATAAGATGGTTCAGAGACGCCGGGAGAGGAGACGGCTTGCTACCTAACAAGGCCCTACTCATGGAACTGCTCAGAACCCTCAAGAACCAGAATCCCAGCAAGACAACCGAGATCGACGATGAGCATCGAAGCACTTCAGTACGACTTGAGAAGAGGTATGAGGGGGCCCTGCACCAAACAATATACATGTATGGACATGATGCAGTCCTGGCTGCCCTGAACGGCCTCCCCTTAGTAGTAACAGGTCATGCGTACCGCAGAGCACTACCACCCGCTCCAGCTGAGGATCCAGAGTAAGCGCAGAGCCACGGAGAAGAATGAGATATACCCACTACCTCTCCTTCTTCGAGAAACGAAATACTTCCTGAGAAACATCTGACTAGAAGGGCGGTTGTAGAGGGTGTGGGAAGAGAGCCCACATCGTAGACGAATTGGGCGCATAATAATATTGCTTTTTGTTACTTGATAGTATATAATCGAACACACGATAACAAAGTAGGGATGAGAAGAATGAAGAAAACAATCGGAATAGTGCTGGGAACTCTCAGCACGTGCGTAGTCGCGAAGGAAGCAACAGCCGCGATTTATCATGGAGATCAAGGAAGGGGCTACCGGCAAATGGATGACAACCAGAGAACCACCCGCCGCTTAATCAAACAATTCGGTGCCTCCCACTACGACAACATAATGAACGCCTCTCGGCTACCCCAATCCAAAAACAGGAAGTTGTTGCAAAAGGTATACGCAGCGAACAGTGCCCTCGGAGCACTACAACCCAGCGAAGCAATTCAAGATCGCGTGATAAGAGAGGCATCCGACCCAATGCTAGAATACTTATACAGACTCTGCCTCGAGAGATGCCGAGACGAGGCTGTCATAGCCATGAGAATACCAGAGGACTTCCAATACTTTAGAGAGGTAGTCGAAACCTCCCTGCAGATGACCCCTGATGTCACTCACGCGATCGAGGACGCTGTAAACAACGAGCAACAAGGCTACTACGGCGTTGGAGAAGATGCACAACTACCAAGCGATTTCCCGGCCTCAGTACCACCTCCCGACCTGAGCGATGTAGTCTACGAGCCGCACGGCGACTACGGTGTAGGAGAAGGAACCCGGCTACCCAGCGATCTCCCTGGCCCGGTGACAGTAGGACTGACAGCAGCGGACGATGCCGCGAGCCAGGGCGAAGCAAGAGAGGATCTCACCGTTGATGGCAGCGAGGCTGTGCAGCTGACTGACCAAACGATAAGAGATCGTGAAGAGATTCAACGCAGGGCGGAGGCAGCTGGTACCACAATTGAGGGATGCGAAGCGGCAGTGAGGGAATGGTTCAGAAGCGCTGGGAGGCGGGGCGGCACAATACCCGTCAAGCGCGAACTCAAGACACTGCTCGAAACCCTTCAGAACCAAAACCCCACAACGGCAGACCAAATCAGCCAGGAATACCTTGAACACGAGCGACGCGGTGCACAACGTCTCGAGAGGAGAAGCGTGGCCGCCGCGTGTATCACGATATACAAGTACGGAAGCAATGCAGTACGAACAGCACTGGCCGGCCTCCATGGAGTAGTGATGGGTCGTGCGTTCCGCCCCCCCCCCACCGACCCGATACACTACCACCCGAACCAGTAGAAGACCCGGAGTAAGCGCAGAGCCATATGGAGGAGAGGGATAGCCTTACTACCTCTCCCTCTTCGAAACACTAGAAACGACGACGAATGATAGGATGCCACACAGGACTATCAAGCAGATGAACATAGTTGAGAATGCATTGATAACTGGTGTGACTCCTATCCTGACATTCGAGAAGATCAGGATCGGTAGTGTTGTTGAGCCCGGGCCAGTCAGGAAGCTAGCCACGACTAGATCATCGATTGACAACGTGAATGCGAGGACCCAGCTGGCAATGATTGACCTTCCTATGATCGGCATTTTTATCTTTATGAATATCGTGAACGGCCGAGCACCGAGGTTGGTAGCCACCTCCTCAATCGATGTATCAAACGAGATGAGTCTGGCTCTTATGGTCATGTGAACATACGCCATGGTAGTTACGATATGACCTATCACAACAGTAATAATTCCGCGCTCATACGGTATGCCGAATATGCTTTCAAGAGCCATGAAGAACATTAGAAGCGAGAAGCCAACTACTATCTCCGGCATGATTGCAGGTATCATAATGAGGTTTCCAAGGAATCTCCTGCAGTACGCGCTATTGGTATTGACGGTTGTAACGGCAGCTAGGACACCCATGATAACGGCTCCAGTCGCTGATAGTGTGGCAATCTTCAGACTAGTGACTCCGGCGTGAATGAGATCACTATCATTCAATGCAGCCTTAAACCACTTCAGGGAAAAACGTGTCCAGACCCCGGGGACCTCAGACTCGCTGAATGAATTCATTATGAGGGAAACGATTGGCAGGTACAGGAATACAAACCCAAAGATCATAAACGAGATTGTGACCTTCGAGGCCTTGGTCATCTCACTTGTCAAATTTGTTCATCCTTATCTGCGACCATACGCGTGACGCCTCCTTATCATACCACAGATCCTTTTCTGATTTATTCGGATTGCCCATAATGAGTCGCTCCAATCTCGCATCAGTCAGGAATATATCACTGTCACTCCTGATCTCATCACTGTAAAGATCTGAGGCTGAAAGGATGTTCGTGAATATGCCGGACTCGTTTGTTATCCTAGCTGCGATCGCAGGCTGCAGTAGGAAGTTTATGAATTTATGAGCGTTGCGTACATGAGGTGCCCCCTGCGGAATGCACATGCAATCCACCCATAAAATCCCGGCATCCTCAGGAAGGACGTATCGTATATCTTTCCTGATTGTCTTTGCAGCTCTGATGGCTCGCCATGCATTATCTGAAGGACAAACCGCGATACATACCTCTCCTGTCATTAGGTCATTCACCACTGTGTTCGATGAGAACTTTTTGATGTACTGCCTAATCGCTTGGAACCTCTTCTTGTAGAGCTGCAGGTTGCTTGGGTCTTCGGAGTCTCCCTCAATCTCCCAGTATAACCTAGCCTGCGGGAAGATGTCAATAAACTCTTCTGGGAAGCTCACGCCGTACCTTGCTAGCTTCGAGATCTTATCAGCATCGAACATGACATCGTACGAGGTAACCTCCTCGCCGATCGCCTCCAACACGGTTTGGTAATTATACACGATTCCAGTTGTCCCCCAGAATATGGGGATGAGGTAATCCGTGTCTCCACCAGCATCTCTGAATTTTCTCGTGACCAGGGTCTCTAGGTTTTTCATGTTCGGCAGCTGGGATTGGTCGAGTTTGATGTACGCTCCTATGCAGTACTGTCGTGCAGCGTATGGAATGAACGATGGGAAGATAACATCGTACCCACTGTTTGTTGCTAGCAGCTTTGCTTCCAGTGTGTCGTTGTTATCGAACACATCGTACACGACTCTTATCCCAGTCTCCTTCTCGAACTCCGTCAGGATGCTGCGGCTTATGATTCCATACCAGCCATATACGTTAACCACTTCCTTCCCCATCTCTCGCAGCTTCTCTCTACCATAGAAAATAACAGTGGAAAGTATCGCGACAAGCAGTGCGATAGCTACGTATGCTCTCTTACGCATCTCTCTGCTGCGTCCCAGCGTACTTGCTTCTGTTGAATAACTTCCGCAAGAACCGCTCATACATGAATGCGATTACAACTACTGTGATTATGCATAGAACCGTGTATGCCAGCGGACTCTCCTTCATAAATTCAGCTGATCCAAAGATCGCGGTATTGAATGATGTGCGAATGATCCCGTCAGAGAAAGAGTGCTGTACGAGTTTGAATATCTGCCTCACAGCAATGGCGAAGATAACCACAACAGCCATCGCGTACGTGTAGTGCCTCTTTATTGTGTACGTCAGTCTCACACCTACCATGGATCCAATCGCCGCTCCCGCGAACAACAGTAGCACGCAGACTATATCACAGTGGTATCCGCTTTTTGAATATATCAGTGTGATCACCATCGTGATAACGCATGCGACAATTGAAATGGTTCCGTTCACAACGGGGCTTATCCTTCCGATTAAATACGTGATGATGGGGGCCATAAATAGGCTGCTCCCACCTCCAAGAGAGGCTACTAAAACTCCAGCGAGAAAGCCAATGAATAGAGGAATGAGGATGCTCATCTCTGATCTGGATCTGGCGAAGATTCTGTGGCATGGAAGGTATAGCATCCACCTCCTCATAAGCACTCCCTTTTGAATCTGCACCTCAGACTTGCTTCTCCATTCGTAGATGATTTGCGATAGCATCACGATGCCGGCTACGACTAGGACAACCACATAAACGTATGCGAACTTATTGAAGGCCGCATGCTGCGTGGAGTACTTCTCCAAAATCATCCACTCACATGCTGAGCCGACAATCCCCCCTACCAGCATATAGAATGCCAGGTGGAAATCTACATCGTGCTTCCGCTTATATGTCAGGAAATTTGTTAGGTTAATCCCGACTGCATGGCACAGCTGAGTCGCAACAGCAGTTAGAGGTGGGACTCCAAACTCCATTAGCATCGGCGTTATTATTACCCCGCATCCGATTCCTAAAAACCCCGATGCAAAGCCACCGATGAGGCCAGTAGCAAAGATAAGCAGTATGCTGAAAAACAAACCATTGATCTGAGAAAACAATAACAGCATGACGCTCGAACAATCCCTACCCAACCGCGACCCATCCCCAATGTTGCAATGATACCACAACTCGTAACTTATGGCATTGAAAAAGTGAGCTCCTCCCAATACGCTCATGTGGGAAAAATCTAAAACTTTAACCACTCTGTAACCCTTCCTATGCTAGCATACCTATGTAACTATCTTATCCTGTAAGGGGAGGAAACACATGAAAAGCAACCTAACGATAGTGATGCTGTTAACGGCTGTGGTGGCTGGAGGAGAAGCAGATGGAATGCGTGATCGGTCGCAGAGCGATGATGCTCTCCCTAATACCAGGAACTCAATAACCATGGTTTACCACACTGATGATCCTAAGAACCCAAGTCAGACTGTCACTGTCACAACTTCGCTTCCTTCAGCCATCCAACCCAGGTACTCAGTCGTAGCTAGCCCCCGATTCCCAGGGAAGAGAACAGTAGTAGATGCGAGTGGGCTCCCATCTTTTGTATCTGGAGTCAGAACCTACCAAGAGTACAAGCAGGGACATAAGGAACTGGATGTAAGTTCTTCACACACTCCTCCCTGGCTCTACTTCGATCCGGAGGTAAGATACCCTCCAACTCCGCATCACCCCAGCTGACGTGTCCAAATCTGCACGAAAATGAAGGGTGAGGGAGGTCTATCGAGAGTTGATGGATTTAATGGCATTGACAAGATGTACGTACTAGCGTACACCGGTAGTGATTCCTGGTTTTGAGTTATCGTGATGTCCACCATAAGCGTCACGCAAGCGAGAAAAGACATCTTCAAGATTTTATCGGATGTCGTTGAACAGAACGCGGACCCTGTGATCATAACCTCCAAGGGTGGAAGCTGTGTCCTTGTGTCACTCGACGAATGGAATGGGATTGTTGAAACGCTACGAATCATGTCGAACAAAAAACTGCGAGATGGAATCGAAGAAGGCATGAGAGAGTCATTGGAAGAGTGCAGCGAAACCTTGCCATAATCCTGTGCTCGAAAGCAATTTTGGATTTCACAGAGGTGCCTTCATAAGGTACAATGTTCTGACTAAGGTGTATGTAAAAACATTAATGATGAAACGCCTACTACTTTGCTCACTGGCTGCTCTGTCCCTGATCACAGCGTGTGACAAAAAAGAGATCTTAACTGGGAAGAGAGAGGAGATCGCTGGGGTCACTGCCATAAAGAGAGGGATTCCCTCAGACAGGTCTACCCTCGCGGAGCCTCTGAATCTGACACCGCCAGTCAGGACGTCTGCCTACACCGACATTGCCTACAACAAGCAACATAACTCTCCTAACCACGAGAATGTATCATTCAGCAAGCTTGTGTGGGAGTCGTCGCTTGGGCGTGGCCCGATCAATTCTAACATCGTCATATCTGCAGGATACATATATGCCATAGATGCAGGTGGGACACTGATTTGTATCTCGCAGGCTGACGGGAAGAAGGTGTGGGAGAAGCCAATAGCGCGCCAACCAGATGAGGCAGTGTTCAGCGGTGGGCTCACGATTGAAAACGGAATCCTATATATCGCTACGAACATCGGTACGGTGCATGCTATAGACTCACGGACTCAAAAGGAAGTGTGGGACTGCAAGATCAAATACCCACTAAAGGGAGCTCCATTGTTTGTAGCTGGGAAAGTGATAGTGACATCTATCATCAATCACATATTCGCTATCAACGCTAGATCTGGAACTGTCGAGTGGACGATGGCAGCGAACGATGAGCAAACAACAATGGCCGATGCTGGGACACCAGCCGTATTCGGGGATAGCGTAATTTGCCCATGCTCCTCCGGTGACGTTAAGGCCTTCAATATCCATACCGGCACTGAGAACTGGGATGATATGTTGTACTCATCCGATATGTTTGCAAGCGGAGCTGTCATATCTCACATAGTAGTCTCTCCACTTGTCTTTGGTCGGTACGTATTAGTCGTAACCTCTGAAGCCAAGATGGTGCTTCTAGACGCCGCATCTGGCAATCGAGTGTGGGAGTTGGAGATCGGCACTATGCATCCTCCAGTTGAGAATAATGGGTGGATCTTCATGCTGACGAGCTCAGATGAGCTGCTCTGCATATCTTCTCGCAGCGGCGCAATCCGGTGGGCAAGCAACATCAAAGATACACTGCTAAAGGATGGAACGAAAGCAGAGGATCTTATGGTTAGCGGCCCGCTGCTCATTAATGGAGATGTCGTTGTTTTCAGCAACACAGGTAGCGTCCTGGTGATGAATGCATCTACCGGCAATTTGAAAGCTCAGTTGAAGCCAGAGGCATTCAAGAATCTGGGAGTTATCAAGACACCTGTAATTGTCGATAGGTTCGCGTATGTGGTGTCGCAAAATGGAGACATCTGCAAGGTTGGATAAATTCAAGATAGTCATTGTTGGCAAGGCTAACGTAGGGAAATCCACCTTATTTAACAGGCTCGTTGGAAGGAGAGAGGCGATAGTATTTGACAGGCCAGGAGTTACGAGAGACCTGAGGGACCGCGAGATCGTGTTCATGGGGAAGCAGGCTTGCATCGTTGATACTCCCGGGCTACTCGATACTTTGTCATTCAAGGACCATCCAGACCTAAGGCGAATAATAGCATCGGAGTTGGGTAACGCCATCCAGGAGGCATCGCTGCTTCTGTTCCTACTAGATGGAGCTTCCGGAATCACTGTAATTGATCGGGATGTGGCGGAGCTCATCAGGAAGAGCGGGAAGCAAGTGATGGTGCTCGTAAACAAGAGTGACAGGAGTGAAGCGGACTCAGTGTACGACGAAGCTCTAGAGTTTGGCTTCGAGAGAACAATGAA
>JAIRZU010000001.1 GCA_031267075.1 Holosporales bacterium | reverse complement strand
CTCCCAGAATACGGCTTCGACTCTAACGTCGGGTACGGTACGAAAAAGCATATTGAAGCTCTAGGAAGGATAGGGCCTTCGAGGTATCATAGAACATCATACGCCCCTGTGCAGCAGGCCTTACTCGCCTCAAAAAGATTGACGAGACCGTAGCGCAGCAGTACAATATAACAGTTAATCCAACGCCATTTAGAAGAAAGTATGAGAACAAGGTGGAGGAAGTGTAACATGCTGCTTATGCACATGGCGGTGGCAGGAGCTGTGGTCTGCATGAACAGCGTAGCAATGGGAGCAGGAGGCCTTGGACTTGCTCCAAATCCGGACCAAGATGCTATAGCGATGGCGGGGATTGGGTTGACAGGCTGCGCAGAAGTACCACGCAAAGATCAAGTGGATGGGCAAGTTGGGCAAACTATTCACGGACGCTCACAGGCACATCCGAGCCGTACACGCTGGCGGAGATTCTGGGTGGCAGTACGGCGGACTGCCGCATACATACGAGCCTTCCCAGAGCAGACTCGATCGATGGTGTGCGGTCGTACAGACTGAGAGCAAGCAACCCACACCAGACGCAGGCACAGGACCGGAACTTGAGGTAGGTCGTTTCCAGGTGGATAATGAAAAACAGCCTAATGAGCAGCCTGTGCCTTTTGCCTTTCTATATCTGCCTTTATGTCCTTAGCTTGGATTGAGGGGGTGGCCTTCTTGGCGTGCCACTCGGCTCTGTCGAGGTCGCCACTTGCCATTGCTACTTCGGCGGAGCATAGGCTTGCTTTACTTGGTTGACCGTCGAGGGTGTATAGCTGTCCCAGCACATGTGTGACTGAGGAGAATGCCGGACGGAGGGCCTTTATTTTTATCACGATACCGATGGCATTTTTGAAGTGATCCCTTAGCGCACCTTCAATCACGGCTTCAGCGTATATTAATCCGAGATCGATATGCACCTTGCCGGTACCTGGTTTTAGTATCGGCCAGCAGACCTCCGCTGCCTGTTTGCACTGTTTCATCTTGATCATGCACATGGCTTTTATCTCGGTGTAGTACGCTTCGTAATTCGGGTCTTCGCGGGCGGCGGTATCGGTGAGGAGGGCGTCAATTATCGTGTGTGACTCTCTGTACCGGCCTGCCCTGTACAGCGCAATTGCCCTAGCGTATCTTGCGTTCACATCACGTGGATTCGCCGTAGCTGTCAAGGCATCATTTACCGGTTGCGTCATGGCATTGATTTTCGCCTGCACTCTCTTGAACCTGCGCTGCCATGTCTCCAGCAAAGCGACTGTTTGCGGGGAGGATTTCCACCCCTCTGACTCGCGAGCCCACTTCGCAAATTTCGCTTTCCGATCCTCTGGGGCAGGGTGAGTGGACATGTATACATTGTACACCCCGCCAGTGTTCATCTCTAGTTTTTCATGCAAGGCTACGAAGTGCTGGAAAATCGGCCAATGTAGTATCTCCATTGCCTGTGCAGCTTTCGTATCTGCCAGTGCCTCCTTCTGACGTAGCTTGCTCAGCATCATACCATATGCAATCGACTGCCCACCTCCCATTCCGGCAACCAGCACTGCGGGGTTTCCAGATACAGCAGCTGCAGCGGCACCAAGTACCATCATCGCGAGCCCAGTCTTCTGGCAATGGTCGATGTGAGATTGCAGTGTGATAATATGCCGACCTTCAAGATGCCCTATCTCATGCGCGATGATTGCTATGAACTCTCTTACATCCGTACACTGCAGTATCGCACCTGCATTTACCACGATGCTGCCATCACCGGTTGCCGCCGCATTTAGGACTCTGGAGCAGAGGACGTACACATGGACCTCATCCCTAAAATTTAAAGCCTGTGCTATTCTCTTTACGATATCCTGGAGGAACTCCTCTACCTCTTCATCCTGCAGAATACACTGATCTGCATCATCCCTAGAATACGCGCTCTGTCCCGATAGCAGCGCCATGAACAGGAGAACGAGGCAAGCCCTTAGCCATCTCATCTTTAAAAAACCTTGATCCTATGTCTCTTCATAAACACCACGGATGCCGTTGCCAAAACTACTATACCAATCACTATGATCGGTAGTATGCTTTCGGCCGCTCCAGCCCATGACATGTTTTTCAGCATGATTCCCTTTACGAGTATGTTACCATACATCACAGGATTGCACTTCGTGAAGATCTTCATGACTGGGTTTGCAATGCTTTCGGTTGGAGACATGAGTCCCGACAGAGCTGTCATCGGCATCTGGAATAGGAAAGTCCCAAGCATCGCCTGCTGCTGCGTATTTGCGAAGGCAGCTATACAGACTCCGATGCCAACGACAGATACGGCAAATACCACCATACAAAATAGCAGCATTACCAAGCTGCCATTGATTGGTACCCCATAGAGGAGGTGGCCCAAGAACATTACGCAAATGCCCATGAACACACTAATCAATGCACCAGGAGTGATTTTTCCAAGAAGCATCCCAAGTGGTTTTATGGGGGTAACGAGGAGCTGATCGAACGTCCCCTCCTCCTTCTCTCTAGCTATCGAAAGAGCCGTCAACGTAATTGCCTGTGATACGATTATCATACAAACTAAATTGGTTACGGAGAACCACTTCTGCTCCTTGTTGGGGTTGTACCACGTTCGCACAGTGACTGATGGCCTAGCCTCCTCTGCGTTGGTGGTAGCCTGAAACTTCGATAGTATCTGCGAGATGTACCCATACACGATCATTGCTGCGTTCGTCCGCCTTCCATCGGTAACCACCTGGATATCGCTGGATTTGCCCGATGATAGTTTCTTGGAGAAATCACATGGAATCGACAATCCTACGAACGCCTCTTCAGTATCAATCTTCTTCTTGAAATCGGCTTCGTCTGTAACGTACTCAGTTCGCTTGAAAATCTTGGTGCTCACTATCTTATCTAGGAGGTTAACGCTCGCCATTCCGCTATCCTTGTTCATGATGACTATCGCTGCGTTCTCAACGTCCTTCGTTGTGGCGAAGACGAAGATTGTCAAGAAGAGCACGATCGGAAAGAATATCATGAAGGCGCTCTTCGGCTCACGCAGTAAGCTCAGAAGCTCCTTCTTAGTAAGCGCACCGACTCCCGTAAAAAGCATGCTACCCTTCAGATCATTATCATGATACGCCATCGCCAATTATACAGCAACCCCCTATTGGAGTTAAAGGAGGATTGGCATCTCGTACACAGGGCCAATCCTCTCTCAAGGATTGACGAGGGTAACCAATCAGGCTATCCACGGTCTCTGTTCAGGCGGGGCTGATGCTGTATAATCAGCCGTTGCATATCACTGCGGACCCGGTGGTCTGACTATGGAACTGTTGTTACCATGGTATCGGTTGTGCGCATGTTCGAGTTCTGTAATAATCGTCTAGTTGCACTTGGAGTTTCGTGATATGGCTGGGGTCGTAGGGTATCCGCATTTGTTCGAACGCTTTTTTGAGGGTGGTGGTCCCTACACTGCAGAGTTGTTTGTATTCCTTGGTTCGCTGTGTTCCTTTCGGATCTGAGTCCAGACTTACCAGCCGTAACGCCTCGATTATTGTTTGGTGTGTGTGGGCTGCTATACTGAGTGGGGCCTTCTCCTTTGCATGTTGCTGTACCTGGAGGGTACTCGCGCTGAGTTGTTCCGCTGTGCTAGCCGCTGTGTGGCAGCGGCAGTTGTCATCGTTGCTGACTTCAGACGTTAGTTGCTGCTTGAGATCGTTTCGTATGGACCAACCGATTGCGTCCTCATAGCAGAGTGGTTTGACTAGCATACCGTGTTTTATGGCGATCTCGCTGATGTGCGCTACGTCGTGCAAGGCGCTCAACTTTCCTAAGGTCGCCACTCGCCCGCCCGCGTCTCTTATCCTCTGGAGGGCTGCTTCCGTCGCCTGCTCGATGTTCATAGGGCTCCTATTGTACGGCGCGTATAGTATCGCTTCCGGTCTCTCAGTCGCGCTAGGAAGTAGTTCGAAGTGTGAATGGGGGATTTCTGTTTGTAACTCGCCTGCGCTAGGTGGGCTGGGCGGATGGGCTGGTACCTCGCTTCCGTCTAACTGGACGTTCAGTATTGAGGACGGGGGTGTTTCAGGTACAGGTGGGCTTCCACCTTCGCTTGCTCCGGCTCGTTGACACACCATTGTTACCATCATCAATGCAATTATCGCTTTCAGCATCATCTCCTCACCAATCCTCAACCGTACGGCGTAAGGTGATCGTATTATGTAACACATAGTGCTACCGTTAACGTTACCAATTTGCTTTTCATGTTTTCCTCCCCTTAGAGGTTAATCTCTAGATATATGATACAGTGGGAATGGTTAAAATTTCGTTAACGGATGAGATTATTTTTACGCCCATGTGCAAAATAATTTCATCCGCGTTAACTCAGCCATACAACACTTGACATCTCTCTTCTCACTATAGTATAATACGTAGCGTAGATTAAACAGGGCGCGTGAGCGAAAATAATAAGGAGAGAATGGAATGAAGAGATACTTGAAATTAGCAATGGCCACGGTGCTGGTATGCACCGCTGCACAAGCCACGGAAGCAGTCAACCCTGGAGAGGGAAGGGGTGTAGCTCAGGATCCGCGCGACGCCAAAATAGCCAGACTAGAAACCGAACAAGTGAGAATGCAGGAGAAATTAGACCTGCAGGAAGAGCGCATAGAGCAGCTGTCTCAGGCCGTACAAGGGCTATCAGATATACGTGGCCAACTCGCACGAATCCTCGCGGGACAAGTTGCCCCTGCCGCACCACGACCACTCTTCGCCCCACCAGTACCGAGTAACCCATTACACCTCCCGCCTCTAGGCACGATAGCCAGACTGTGTCCCGGTATGGCTCCAGACCAAGCTAACCACTTACAGAGATATCTAGCTGGGCCCAGCGTAGAACCATGTATCTCGTGTCCCCCCAATGGACGAGCACAACTCCGAACCATAGACGCCGACCACTCCGCAATATATCTCGACAACCTGGATAGCCAGGGAAAGCTCGTGACTAGAATGCTATTCTACAGTAAAAACGGCTGGGGACAGCGAGCGTGCACCATACGCCGAAACAGGGTAACAAACATCGACTACAGCGTGTTAGCCTCCATAGCCTATGTTCTTAGCAGCCATACATTCAACTGCGACAATAACGAGCGCAATCTACGCTTACTTCGGGAGGCAATTCAAGCTATCGGGTAGCAGCGGTCACAAAATGGAACCACACTACCCCCCCCCCCCCCCACAATCCACCTCTAAGCTACTCAGCCTTGGAGGTGGATTTTCCTCATACAATGTTTGACAGGGGTTACGGGTGTGCAGTACAATGTGGCGTAGGGTTTGCGCTAGATGTGCATTCTGCCGAGTCTTTAAATGTATATGCAAGGGGTTTGATGCCTACGATTAATCAGTTGGTTAGGTCGCCGAGAAGACCTAAGGTTGTGAAGAACAAAGTGCCTGCGCTGGAGGGATGTCCGCAAAGGCGAGGTGTATGTGCTCGTGTGTTCACGACAACTCCCAAGAAGCCTAACTCAGCCATGAGGAAGGTCGCCCGTATTCGCCTAACGAATGGCTACGAAGTGACTGGCTACATTCCTGGTGAAGGACACAATCTGCAGGAGCACTCAGTCGTTATGATACGCGGTGGTCGTGTGAAGGACCTTCCCGGTGTTAGGTATCACATCATAAGAGGTACCCTCGATACACAGGGTGTCAAGGATAGGAAGCAGGCGCGCTCTAGATATGGCGCGAAGAGGCCTAAGTAGTTTTATTGAAGGGGCAAAAATATGGCGAGACGCAGAGCTGCTGAAAAAAGGAAGATTCTGAAGGATCCGAAGTACGGAGATGTCGTTGTTACGAAGTTCATGAACTGCCTGA
>JAIRZU010000061.1 GCA_031267075.1 Holosporales bacterium | reverse complement strand
TTCTTCAGAAATGCGATAGTGCATTGTGGCTCGAGTAGTGGTGTTTAATATAACTGCTTGTGCCACAGTTTTGTTTGTAATTCAACTACTTAGAGAATTTTTTCCTAACGAGACCTAATTTGGGAAAATAAGTTTTCAGCAGATTTTCCGCTCGAGGAAAATTCCATGGCGCCATCCTCTATCAGCATCGCTAGCTCGAGTTATGTGGCAGATTCTTTCTCACTAAAACTTGGAGGAACCCGGGAGTTACCTTCATGGGGATTTCCTCAGGAGCTGTGGCACTCAAGAATGATGAAATGCAACGCTGTAAGGAAGCTAAAGCCACTCCTACGCTATTCCGTCATCATCTAAGTCTCGTCCGAAGGATAGGACGGCGAGTTTGTTTCTGATTCTCGACATTTCATTTCTGATGGCGATCTCTCGGAAGCTCTTTATATCGGAGCATCTGCACCGGCTTTGCCCAAGCGACGTTAGTTCTCTCATAAGCAATCCCTCTTTAGTCAGAAGGCTTTGTATCTCATTTTTGCCGGTCGAATAGAGAGACATACAAACTACGACGATTAGGAACTCACCAATAGTTAAGATTAACCATTTCTTAACCAATTTCAAGAAAAAACGTCACGCCCATGTTCAAAATGGGAGGAAGATATACCCCCGAATGAGTATTTTAATGCTGCATTTCCAGGCTCTGCGTAATCATTATCATAAAATTTTATGGGCTAAAAAATTATTTGACAAGGGTGGGGCATAGGAGGTAAATTAGCACTCAGAGAGGTTAATTGCTAACACTAAGGAGAGCAACAATGAAATTTAAACCGTTATATGACAGAGTTCTCATTGAGAGGTTGGAATCAGAGGCTAAGACCAGCGGAGGAATCATAATTCCAGATACCGCGAAAGAGAAGCCTATGGAGGGCGTCGTTATCGCCGTCGGAAACGGCACGAAGTCCGAGAAGGGAGATCTCACTCCACTGCAGGTAAAGGCAGGAGATAAGGTACTCTTCGGTAAATGGTCTGGCAACGAAATTAAGATAGACGGTAAGGATTATATCGTCATGAAGGAATCCGATATCATGGGAATCTTCGAATAACATCAGATCAGGTTAATAACATTAGTTTTGAAAGGAGAACAGAGTTATGGCAAAAGAGATTAAATTTAACTCCGAAGCTAGGAGAGCGATTCTAGACGGAGTGAATGCATTAGCAAATGCAGTTAAGGTTACAATGGGGCCAAAGGGCCGGAATGTACTAATTGAAAAATCCTATGGAGCACCAAGGATTACGAAGGACGGTGTATCTGTAGCGAAAGAGATTGATGTCGCATGTAGATTCGAAAACCTCGGCGTTAAGATGGTTAAGGAGGTCGCGAATAAGACATCCGACGCAGCTGGGGATGGAACAACAACTGCAACCGTTCTAGCCCAGGCTATCTTAACGGATGGTATCAAGTCTGTAGAGGCCGGTGCGAATCCGATGGATCTACTACGCGGCATTAACTTAGCAGTCGAAAAGACAGTGGCCTTCCTCAAGGAGAAATCCAAAACTGTATCCACGAATGATGAGATTTCACAGGTTGGAACAATATCAGCAAACGGCGAGAAAGAGATTGGAGATATGCTAGCGGAGGCAGTTGCCAAGGTAGGAAAGGAAGGAGTTATCACAATTGAGGAGGCGAAGTCATTCCAGACGGAGCTCGATGTAGTAGAGGGTATGCAGTTCGATAGAGGATACACAGCCCCGTATTTTGTGACTAATCCCGATAAGATGACAGCTGAACTAGACAATCCATATGTCCTCATCCACGAGAAGAAACTCTCTGGATTACAGCCACTCGTCCCAGTATTAGAAGCAGTCGTTCAAAGCGGTCGTCCACTTCTGATAATCGCAGAAGATATAGAGGGAGAGGCTCTCGCCACATTAGTCGTAAATAAACTGCGTGGCGGCCTAAAGGTTGCTGCCGTTAAAGCTCCAGGGTTTGGAGATAGAAGGAAGGCGATGCTGGAGGATATAGCAGTCCTTACGCATGGTACTGTAATTTCAGAAGACGTCGGCATCAAGCTCGAGAATGTGAACATCACCATGCTCGGCTCCGCTAAGAAAATCACAATCACTAAGGATGATACGACGATAGTCGAGGGAGCTGGACAGAAGGAGGACATCCAAGCAAGATGCAGCCAAATCAAAGCTCAAATCGAAGACTCCACATCTGAGTATGACATCGAGAAACTAAAGGAGAGACTCGCGAAACTATCCGGTGGAGTCGCCGTTATAAGGGTAGGTGGAGCAACAGAGGTTGAGGTAAAAGAGAAGAAGGACAGGGTAGACGACGCGATGCATGCAACGAAGGCAGCTATCGAAGAGGGAGTAGTCCCAGGTGGCGGCGTCGCACTACTGAGGGCCATCGCTAAACTGAATGACCTAAAGCCTCAGAATGAAGACCAGAAGATAGGGATTGATATTATGCGCCGAGCCCTCGGAGCACCAGCGCGCCAGATAGCATATAATGCCGGGGTAGATGGTTCTGTCATCGCTCACGAGATTCTTAAGAATGGAGACTTCAACTTCGGGTACGATGCGGTTTCTGCTGAGTTCACAGATATGATGAAGGCAGGAATCATAGACCCAACACAGGTAGTGCGAACGGCCCTTCAGGGAGCAGCCTCGATATGTGGGCTCCTTCTAACGACTGAGTGTGCCGTTGTTGATAAACCAGAACCGAAGCAGCAGCCTGAGATGCCGAATCCAGGAATGGGAGGTATGTATTAAGCCCACAACTAGCAATACCCCGTGGAGATATAGGTAGGGGGCGCAAAAGCGTCCTCCCTCTCCTCTGGGTTCCTAGACTGAGAATAATGCTGTATATCACACCATGAGCAAGAAAGTTATCATATTCGGATCGACAGGAACTGTAGGCAGGAAGGCCGTAGAAGCCGCTCACGCCTGTGGATTTGAGATCATCGCCATTACAGGCCACAAGAACCATACCGAGCTAATAAGGCAAATCCAAAAATACCGGCCTCGCTACGCATGCTGCTCTGACCCTGAAAGCTATGAGAAGGTCAAAAGCCAAATTGACTGTGGATTACTATTAAAACCTTCAGAATCAGGATTATTGCTAGGAGACACGGAGCGCAGAAGCGGAGTGTACAAAGGAGTACATGAGCATTCGAGCACCGGATCGACGCAGGAAGAAACTGATTATGGAGGTTTTAGGTGTGATACTGAGCTCCTACATGAAACAGATATAGATACTTTAGCTAAGCTAGATGCGGACTGCTGTGTAATGGCAATCAGTGGAGCAGCCAGCCTAGCTCCGACATTTGCCTGTCTCGGCCATTCCAGGAGAATCGCACTCGCAAGTAAGGAGGCAATTCTACTTGGTGGACGCCTCCTGATGGATATGGCAAAATCCTGTGGTACCGAGATAATCCCTCTAGATTCTGAGCACAATGCTATCTTCCAGTGCATTCAAGATGAGAGCTGTGAGTCGATAGCGGAGCTCATACTAACTGCCTCAGGTGGGGCGTTCGTTAATTACACAGAGGAGGAGCTGAGGAATGTTGAGTTATCAGACGCCCTGAAGCACCCAAACTGGACGATGGGACCTAAGGTAACGATAGAATCTGCAACGCTAATGAATAAGGCAACCGAGATTATCGAGGCCTCCGTGCTATTCGATTTCCCTGTTGATCAGATAAGTTACATAATCCACCCGGAATCGATAATCCACAGCATGGTGAGATTTAATGATAACTCGTATAAGGCACTCCTGTCCTCCCCCGATATGATACTCCCAATTATGTTCTCTCTCAACAGACCACTAAGGCAGTTACACGGCGTACCTCCCCTAGACCTTGTAAATCTTGGGAAACTAACATTCAGGGCCCCACAGGAATGGCAGAGACGCAATATCGATCTTGCATATAAAGTCGTTAGAGATGGGATGGTCATTGCCTTCACCATAGCCAACGAAATCGCAGTATCAAAATTCATGATGGGAGAGATTAAGTTCTGCGAGATCTATGATACAGTAATGAGAATGCTGGATAAATGCGATCGCGAAACAGTGAATGCCCTAAGCGACATTACCGAGCTAGTAGACACATACATGTCCAAACTCACACGGTAACGCAGCTAGAGAGAAGCGCCACACACGTAACTATGCGCGACAACCTCTCCCTAGCTAAGTAAGTACACTATCTTCAGTGTCAAGGAAGTTGGGTGTCTGGTGCGATAACCCCGCATCCCTTGAAGCGGAACCTGTTTTCAAGTAGTGTCAGCATAGTGATAATCCGCAACACGATCTCCCTCTGTTCACTCCTTAAGCGCGAAAGTTCCGGTTGGTTCAGGGCTGCCAGTATTTGCTTCAGCTTGAGTGCGCTCCAATGTTGTGAGTTCACTATCTCTGCTAGCTCCACTATGCATTCGTGTAGGGCATCTGCGATTTGCTTTGCAGTTATTTTGACTGCAGGGACTACTGTCCCAGACCCGGCATCCCCACCACCCTGCATAGGCACTAGTTCAGGTGCTTGGTCGTCCCAGCAACCGCATGGCCCGTCATCGCGAGCGACAACAGGGGCGTCACGCCCAACCGGCTGGCCTGGCTCAGCGCCTAGAGATGCTAGACTTGCAGCGACATTTGAACTAGCTTTCGGTCTCCTGGAGCTCTCAGCTGCCGTTACTATTGCTGCTGCCGCAACTAAGCATGCTACTATATTCTTGATCATTATCATTTCCTCCCCTTAAGTATCGACGTTCGCTGCCGCGCTCCCCATGAGGCAACAGCCGTACTCCTACGAGTCTATCACTAATTGGGCTTAATGGTCAAGCATAAGTAAGGCAAACAAATCAAAAAATTTATAGAAATTATAAGGAACGAAAAAATGTACGACACATCTAACATCAAAGAATGGCGCGAAATAGCGCGCAAAGAACAGCTAATCCCCAAGGGAGATTGGTGGATATGGTTACTGCTAGCCGGCAGAGGATTCGGTAAAACGAGAACCGGAGCAGAGTCTGTGATGGAACTTGTAAACTCTGGTAAGTACAAGCGGATCGCCATCATTGGCAAAAATATCCCAGAAATCAGAGATATTATGGTTGAGGGCCAAAGCGGCCTACTATCAACAACCATAGCTGAAAAGTGCTTCAGAGCTAGTATGCTCGAGGCCGAATCCTCCAAGGCCACCAAACGACGCAGAACTAAAGGAAGCAGATCTCCTCCTGAGTTGCCAGAATCAGAGTTACCTGAGCATTCGAGCACCGGATTGACGCAGCAAGAAACTGATTGTGGATTACAATTAAACCCTTCAGAATCAGAGTTATTGCTGGGAGGAGCGTACACAGACGTACGTGAGCATTCGAGCCCCGGCTCGACGCAGCAAGAAACTGATTGTGGATCACAATTAAAACCTCCAGAATCAGAGTTACAGCAGGGAGGAGTGTACAAGAGAGTACATGAGCATTCGAGCACCGGCTCAACGCAGCAGGAAGCTGATTATGGATTACAATTAAAACCTCCAGAATCAGGATTATTGCTAGGAGACACGGAGCGCAGAAGCGGAGCGTACAGAGACGTACGTGAGCATTCGAGCCCCGGCTCGACGCAGCAAGAAACTGATTGTGGAGGGTTTTTGATTCCGTTTAAGTACTATCCCTCCATGAACCGTATAGTCTGGGAAAATGGGGCGGTTGCTTACCTCATAGGAGCGGACCATTACGAGAAGCTGAGGGGATACCAATTCGACCTGGTATGGCTAGATGAGTTTGCGAAATACAAGGATCCTGAGGCGCTGTGGCAGCAGATTATGTTTACCCTCCGCCTCGGTGATGATCCGAAATGTATAATCACAACCACCCCGAAACCCCTGAAAATCCTGAAAACTTTATCGGAAGAGAAATGGGTATACACCACGAAAGGATCGACCTTCGCCAACTCGAATAACCTATCCCCGAGATTCCTGGATAACATGCGCAACGTATACCAGAATACGAGACTCGGTAGGCAGGAACTCGAAGGCGAAATCATTATGGAAATGGATAATGCCGTGTGGAAGAAGGAGAACATAATCTACAGAGACATTCCGGAGGACTGCCTATCGACGGTGGTGATAGGGGTCGATCCAGCCGTGACAGTTGGTGAGAATTCCGATGAAACAGGTATAATAGTGGCCGGCCTCGGGTATGATGAGAAAATCTATGTCCTAGATGATTTGAGTGGTAAGTACAAACCGCCGGATTGGGCAAAGATAGTATGTAGGGCCTGTCATGATTATTCAGCAGGCCGGATAGTCGCCGAAACTAACAATGGTGGTGACCTAGTCCGGGAGATGCTCACCACAATCTACCCCAATGTCCCATTCAAACAAACGAGAGCAATAAGAGGAAAGATAGCGAGGGCAGAGCCTATCTCCATGCTATACGAAGCCAACAGAGTTTTCCACACGAAAGAGTTCCCTGAGCTGGAGGAGCAAATGTGCTCCCTCTCATATGATGATAAAACAAAAAACTTATCTACATCCCCTGATAGAGTAGATGCCCTCGTATGGGCCGTCTCAGACTTAAAAGACCGCGAAACCTGCAATATCTCTATGATCGGTCCATAGCCTGCAAAGCCCAGGAAACAGCCCAGCAAACCGCCCGGGAAACAGCCAAAGTGTTAAAAAAGTGTTTAGCTGGCGTAAAAAATGTTTACAAAGGCAGAAATACGTGTTAGTATGATAATCGAAGTTCAGCAGAGCTTCCAGCATCATGCGACAGAGTTCACCTCTGGTGTCTCTTTGTAATCCTCCCCAAGCTTAGCATGATGCTGTTTTTTTCTCCTTCCGCAGATTACGTGATCCATCACCTCGAGTCCGAGTGGATTGAGGACTGAATGTAGTAATCGGAAGTCTTGACAAGCGCGAAGTGACACGTTACCATCACGACGAAGCGTAACAATAATTCAGAAGGGAAAAGGATGAATATGAAACTAAAACTAGCAGCAGCGCTGACTATAGCGGCAGCCACGGTAAGTATGAACGAGGGCACCTGTTCCACCGAATGCCTCATGATGAGGCTAGCAGATCCCTACTGCGACGCGTGCGCGATAGCCAGCCATTTCGAGATGCGCTATTCACAGTGCGAGATACTCCACCTCGGAACCCAGCTCCGTTACGAAGAAGCTGGACAATGGCTGCGGGTTATATACGGAGTGAATGAGGAGGAGAAAGTAAAACAGCAGTTTGACAAGGGACAAACAGTTGATGCACTTGACAAGAAAGTAATCGCTCTCTTTGCGTCAATAGGCGTAGGCAAGAGAGAAGGCATCACGCCAGAGTATCTGACGCAAACAGCACGCAGCGTTATCGAATACGCTCAGGAGCACAGCGTGCCTCTCACGAGGCTGCTCGATGATAGAATGACGATAGCATGCTCCCAAGAATGGACAGCATACTGGCAGAAGCAGGAACAGCTAGGGCAGCAGGTGGCAGGACTCACTGCACTGATGGCTAAAGACCGAGTAACAATCACCGAAGTAGGGGTCGCGGGCATGGCTGCACTAACGGAGTTGAACCCAGACGATCCAATGGCGGCACTTGGAGAGCTCATTCTTGCAATATACAGGCCCCAACACAGCTAGACACCAACCGGCAAAGCCAGACAACTCCGATAGGGGAACGCTCAATGCGCTCCCCTTGGGCTCAAGAAATACTGCGAGATGCAGGGAGACCTGATCCAGAACAGGCTCTGGCTCCCACTCCTCCCAGTTGCGAGTGGACGGGCCGAATTGTTGGTGGGGTTCTTGAGGCAACTGGGCTGTCTCAATATCATGAACTCATACAGATTTACGATAGGCGTAGCGTGGGGCATTATGGTAAGATAATGATTGTTAGCGGATGTGGTGAAAATGGTAGACACGCAAGATTTAGGTTCTTGTGACGTAAGTCGTGGGGGTTCAAGTCCCTTCATCCGCACCAAATTCCGGAATCATCAGCGCGATGAACACTCCAGAACAAAGCAGTCTGTGCTTACACATTCCTCGCGGCTTTTCCCTTACCCTTAGAAGGTGAGGGGGTGAGGCCGACGACCTGCAGATTAACCTCTTTCTTGAATCGGTTGAATTTTAGGAGGGCAGTTCCGGTGAGGCGCTGTGTATCATGTTTAACGAAGGATAGTGGATTTACGTGCCTCCCATTGCTTATAACCTCATAGTGGAGGTGGGCTCCTCGGCAGTGGCCAGAAAATCCGCTGTACGCGATGATTTGGCCACGGGTTACACGCTGTCCGGGCCTAACTACGATCCTGCTTAGATGACCATACGCTGTGCGAATCGCACCACTATGCTCTATGTTTACGTACTTCCCATACCCTGCATAATACGACGCTACCACTACTCTCCCGTTTGCTGTGGCTCGAACAGGAGTTCCTACTACGGCTGACAGATCCACTCCTGTATGTAACTTTACCCTACCGTTGGTGGGATCGCGCCTCATCCCAAAATTAGATGTTACCTTCATACTTCCGAGTGGGGCGCCTAACGTAGCCTTAGCTGTTGGCCCCGACTTTATGACAACTCCATTTTGGTCGACGTACTCGTTCTTCCCACCATGATTGAACTTGTATACCCTCACGATTTTCCCGTTTATCAAAAGGGAGGCATACACCAACTCTGGGCTCCTCGCCACACTCCCATCCTCTCTATAAAAATCTCTGTACAAGATCTCGAAACTAACTCCAGATTTGGCACCTCTTATGTCTGCTACCTGAGCTAGAGCTCTAAGTGCTTCCCGAGCGATCTCTGGCTTCAATCCACTTCTCCTGAGTGAGGCAGGAGGATCATTTGGAGTAATCACACCTGAGATGTTACGAACCACCTTCTTTAGTGGAATCTCAGTTTTGTACGCCTTAAAGCCTGAGGCAGAGTGCTCAACATTAATCTTCCACGATGCATACTGGGCGGCGTATTGGAACTCAATCGTCTCGACGCAGAACGCCCCGGTTTCCTCACTCTTGCCGCGCACCACTATCTCCTGCCCAACCTTGAGATTCTTCAAATCATAAACTTTAGAAATGGCTCGAGATATGAGGTGAACATCGCTACCAGATACCCCGATGTTTTTCAGTATCGATGCTATCGAATTTCCGCTTTCAACGGTGATTCTGTGCTCCCCATTCTCAGAGGTATTGCTCTTCTGTGCGAGAGCTTCCTCCTCAGTCTTTCCTTCCCCTAGTGTGGCATCTGCATTATCCTGACCCGCCTCGTCTTGTGCCTCCACGTTATTCGTATTCTCACTCGGGAATGACACTCCATCAAACTCTGGACTAGTGACTATGGGGCCGGACAAGTACTCCGTCACCGCTATGGCAAACGCCACCGACAACAAAGCGATACTTAAAAAATGTGACCTCCTAGCGACCATCAATTAACTCCATAAGAAATATGAAACCATACAAATGCAGCACGGCAAAAAATTACACACACTTCAACTAGCCGGGGATTCCCCCGCGCTAACATCAAACTCCGCATCGCATCAATAACGTTCAACAATGATGGTACGAAAAAAAGTATTCAAAATGCAAGCCTTAAACCACTTAGGGATTGACAACTAATTACGGGAAATAGTATAATCAGAGGATGTTGAACCGGAGTAACAAGAGAAAAGTATGGAGCGATGTAGGTATTGTGGGTGTGAGAAACTCAGAAAAGATGGG
>JAIRZU010000016.1 GCA_031267075.1 Holosporales bacterium | reverse complement strand
TGGTATAGGAGGGTATTTTCACGGTTTTGTAAAACGAAAACTTCATTTTTGTCGTTTGCCTACTTTGCTTGCACAATGATCTGGCTTCGTTGAATTTTTTCCTAACGAGACCTAACGGATGAAACATTTTTTGAGGTGGCGAATATGACCAAGAGATAACCTTAAGGGCAGCCACCCCATATTTATGGTACGAGAGTATGTTTGTGAGATGCAAATTATTTTTACGCCCATGTGAAGTAATTGCTGTGGTATGTTGTGATGGAGAGGAGGGTAGGGTAGGGCGACTGGGATTCCTCAGAGCTATTGGAGAGATATGGATAGTAATAGAGCATGTGAGATTGCGGGCGTAATAGGGCAGGGGGGTATAGTCGCCTCTCCCACTGATACGGTGTATGGGCTCCTTGCCGATGCTATAAATGAGGAAGCCGTGAAGAGGCTATTTGAGCTAAAGCGGCGGCCGAAATCCAAGCCGTTTTTAGTACTTGTGAACAGTATCGAGAGCGCCAGGAGATTTGCGGGTTTCACGGATGAGGCACTAGAGGTAGTACATCACTTTTGGGTCAAGGAGAAAAAACCACTTACGGTCGTAGTTCCTCTGCTACAATGTTCGGAGGATTACATAGCAAAATCCGTAACGGCCGGTGAAGCTACAATAGCTATCAGGCTCCCCAACCACGAGCCGTTGCTTGAAATTATGGAATGCTTAGGAAGGCCAGTAGTAGCACCAAGCGCAAACATTCACGGGCAGCCTCAAGCTATGAGTTACAATGATGTAATTGCTGCATTCGGCGAGGAAGTTCCCGGTATATCAATGGTTCTGGATGGAGGCGAATCTCGATGCTTAAGCGCTTCAACGATCGTTAACCTATCTCGAAAGCCATACACAATCCTTAGGGAGGGATCTGCCCAATTGAACGAAATTGTTGAAATTGTGGGATTGCTGTAGTACCTTGAATTATGCATGGTTTGGATCTTTTGTGGATTTAGCCACTTGTTTCCATAATATGCATTATGAGGATCTGTCTTTAAGAGAGGAATTGTGGTACAAAGAACGCTGTCGATAATTAAACCAGATGCGACGTGTAGGAACGTCACTGGTGAAATCAACCATATGATCGAAGCTGCTGGGTTCAGGATCATAGCACAGAAGCGAATACTAATAACACTGGAGCAAGCGAAGAAGTTCTACGAGGTTCATCAGGAGAAACCATTCTACAATGACCTTTGTGAATTCCTGAGTTCGGCTCCAGCCATCGTGCAGGTTCTAGAGAAAGAAAATGCAGTGCTGGATTATAGAACTCTGATGGGATCCACAAACCCTGCTAGCGCTGATGAAGGCACGATAAGAAAGAAGTTCGCTATATCGATCGATAAGAACTCTGTTCATGGTTCGGACTCCCCAGAGAACGCGACCATAGAAATTAAATTCTTTTTCAGCGAAACGGAAATTGTCGGATAGAGGCTGGCGACAGCACCTAAGGAGGTCGATCCCTAACCTCATCAGCGTATTCAGACTCCCCTGCTCTCCCCTATTCTGTGGACTCCTAAAGGCTGGCTTTAGAAGTGCTGCATTGTTGGTGTTGATCGCATGTGCGGTAAGTGATTTTTTAGATGGGTACCTCGCCAGAAAGCTGCAAGCTGAATCTAAGCTTGGTACGATTTTAGACCCTGTTGCTGATAAGGTATTTTTAAACAGTGCACTTTGGGGCTTGCTGATATATCATGAATTTAATCCCTGGTTACTAGTCATATCAATCGCTGTTTCTCTTAGGGATCTGACGCTGCTGGCCGTCGGTGGTAGCGCGATTGTAACGAGGAAATTCGTTGACATAAAGCCGATATATCTGAGCAAAATTTGCACTACTCTCGTGTTCATTCTTTGCGCACTTATGCTGACTCTCGATAGCAAAGCAACGTTGCTTAAGGTACTGAATCCACTGTGCTTACTGTGCGTTGCAATCACGGCAACTGAGTATGCAAGAAGGTTCATGAAGGCGAGAAACCCAGCCTAGTAGGCCCCCTGCCCTACCCTTCCATAACCATCACCTCTCAATTCGTTCTGCGAGGCATTCAACAGTCCTTGTATGTTTAAATTCTTGGAGTTTGAGAAGGAAGCCTACTAGATGTCGCGTCGAATTATGCTTGCGGCGCAGGCTTCGTCTATGAGGCCGAGTTTGATCTTCGCGATGCAGTCTTCCAGCATCGATTTGAACCCATCAACAGTCACCGCGTGCTCCTTGAGCTTCTGCATGCTGGCGCCTTCGTAAATCAGGCTGTTCAGTTTTTCACTCACCTTCAGTATCTCGGACACGATCGTCCTACCTGTGGTGCGGTGCTTCCTGATGAGTCTCTGTGCTATAACTGCCACGATGTTGTCAGCGATCAGGGAGTTCGAAATATCGAATTCCCGGAGGCGCGCTATCACCCCGAAGCAATCATTCGCATGGATCGTGGTGAGGACTAGGTGCCCAGTCATCGAAGCTCTAATCGCCATCTTCGCAGTTTCCTCATCGCGTATTTCACCGATCAGAATCACATCAGGATCCTGGCGCAGAATCGACCTCACACCATCGGCAAACTCAATGACACCTCTCACTATCTCAGTCTGCTTAACGCTGGATATCCGGTACTCGACTGGATCCTCAAGAGTCATGATGTTTCTGGATTTCTTGTCCATCGTCTCGAGGAGAGAGTAGATCGAAGTCGTCTTCCCCGAGCCGGTAGGCCCACAGAAAATTATCATCCCACAGTGATATGACGTTATGCCTTTGAGGTATTCTATCTGCTC
>JAIRZU010000070.1 GCA_031267075.1 Holosporales bacterium | reverse complement strand
TACGGTGTTTGGAATGTTGGCAGAGGTGCTTCAGGCCGTAGAAAGTGCTGCCACCAGTGCGGGAAGAAATGAACTAGAACAAAGGCTTGAAGCTCTTGAGAAGCTGGTAGGTCACCCGGCAATAGTCCAGGAACCCGAAGTGCAGGCTGGGGAAGAACCAGAAGATGCGGTTGCAGAACCAGATGGTGATGCACCTGTCGTAGTAGCAACTCCACCAACCATAATACCAGCCACTGGAATATACCTCCACATCGAGAACCTCCTCTGTCCATTTGTAGAACAACAACGGCTGAGGTGGGATCTCAAGGAGTGGGCTATGCTCCCTGGCTGGCTGGTCGAAATAGCAACAGCAAGGCTGTACGGCAAACGCGTAATCACCGAACGGTATGGCAATGGAGAATTACAGTCTTCCGCAGCGAATTACGGCTCAACCATATGGGTGCTATATGCGGAGCGCGATCCTAACGCGAGGCAAGCCACAACCTACAACAGGACCATCGCTGCGAGCGGTTACAGCGGGGAAGCCACATGCGCTGTTACCTACCACAGCACAGGAGAAGACCGATACTACACAATCCTTCCAGGAGGAGTACAGTTGATGATGGCGAGTTTCCTACACCCACTCACCCTAGTTGCTGGGACCGTCTATTCTGGAAGGCTTGGCTCCGAGAGCCAAGACGCCAGGCTCCAGACGGTACTCAATACCTGCCCAGATGTGGTACATGTATCAGACCTTACCGCAGCCAAGATAGCAGCCATTCCAACCCTCCTCACAAAGGGAAGTAAAGCCTTAAATCTGCTGGATGTGGCCCTCCTTAAAATAGACGTCATACCAAACCTCTAACCTACAGGAAGTCTTTTTGTTCTTTCAAGAAGCCTCCGACTCTGATGGTTTGGATGTTGGTACATAACCCGGTTGTGCCGACATCCATTACTACCCCGCACACAGTCACATCCTTCTGTGCTGGGACGAGCTTAGCGTAGGTATCGAGCTTGGATGTGAAGCGTCTGATCGGGGCGTCATCATCCATTCCGATGCATGAGTCATAGTCGCCACACATCCCGCAGTCTGAGAGGAAGCCGGTGCCTCCCTTTAGGATCTGGAGATCTGCAGTTGGGACATGAGTATGCGTTCCGATGAGAGCTGAAATCCTACCATCAAAATACCTGGCGAGCGCCGCCTTCTCCGCCGTAGCCTCGGCGTGACAGTCCACGAAAATGGCATCGACATTGATGGAGAGCTTATACTCAGTTAGGAGGTCATCTAGCACAGCGAACGGATCATCGTTCTGCTCCATGTACAGGCGGCCCATTATGTTGATGACCATAATTGTCTTGCTAATCCCACGAGCCTCTGCTACAATGAACCCGCGTCCTGGTGTTTTCCTGGGATAGTTAAGCGGGCGGACTAACCGTTTCTCTCGGTCGAACATAGCCATGTCATCCCTCTGATCAAACGAGTGATTGCCAAGCGTAATAACATCCACACCGACATTGAAAAATTGATTGCAAATCGCTTGAGTGATACCGAACCCATGGGCCGCATTCTCACCATTCACGATCACAAAATCAAACCCGTATTTGAGCTTGTTTTTTTGTATGTATGCTACGGTTGCATTCCGCCCTCGCTTCCCAACGACATCTCCAAAGAACGCTATTCTCACTACTGTATCACACTCTTTAGGTTATCGAATTTCACGATGCGCACTTGGTGTTTCATCTTGTCGAAGTTCCTCTGGGCCTCGTTATCAAACTTCTCATCTGCGACCATCTTCTTAATCTCATCATCACTCGGGAGCTTCGCATCGCCGTATTTTGTACTAGAGTACATCACGGCTAGCAGCACTGTCTGGTCTGCTGGAGATTGAACGATGCACGGCTTCCCAGAAGACCTTGAAGCCAATGTCATTCTGAACTCATGTTGATCCGAAGGTGCGAAGGCCTTCTCCTCGTACTGGATGTTGAACCTCTTGCAGGTGGCTTTAAATTCGTCCACAGATGATACTGCACTTAACGCAGCAGCTTTCTCTTCCAGGAGTTTCGCATCTTTCTCAGTGAACATCGGTCCTCCACACGGCATCTTAGATATCAATGCAAAGTGCGATGCTGATGCTTCCCCGCTTTTCCCGGGCTCTGCAACATCAAGAACCTGTACGATCTTTAGGTCCGTTTGGGTCTTTATGATGTCGCTGAATTGACCAGGCCTTAGCAGCCTAACTGCTACTCGCACCTCTGGTTCAAGTGCATCCTCGCAAATCCACCGACCATCTGTTCCAGACTGCTGTGACTGAGATACGGTGCTAGCTAGGATTCCGAAGTTGAAGCCTTTTTTCAGGAGACTCATTATGGCCTGGGCTCCCTCTCTGTTTTCAAGAGCCATCGATATCGTCCTTAGCACATACCTCTTCTTGCCAAACTCGCGCTGTAACCTGGATTTAGCTAGAGCAAGCTCATTGGCGGTGGGAGCTGTCTTTGCTGCGAACGCGTGAACAATAGGACCGGCCAGCAACTGCTCCCCGAGCCAATGTCTAAACGCCACCATGTCTAGGTCAAACTGTTTCAGGTTGCTTCCTAGCTGGGCCACAGACAAATTGTTCAATTTTGCAACCTCCTCAACTTGCCCCTCAACTTCAGGATCAGAAACCGTGATTCCCGCGCGTGTGGCGAAATTCACTCGCAACATATGATTTATCCTGGCCTCGAGAACCTGAGGCGACATAAGCCTAGCAAGATTCTTGTCGTAGGGCACTCCAGCCGAGAAGAACGTAAAGCGTAGGTCATTGAGTATGTCGATGTTGGTTATTGCATGCTCCCCAACTTTTGCTACAACAAAGCATCCGGTCAGCCTTGAGCTAGATTTGGAGAAGCCAAGGCCGATGGCTGCCATTGCTTTTTTGGTTGCATCCAATAGGCCGCTGCGCTTACCGCCCTCAGCCCCCGCCTCTTTTTCCTTTTTCTTAATAACATGTTCTGGTGGAGACTGGCCTATCTTAGAAGCAGATACGCAGGGACACACGGTACTCAGAAACCAACAAAAAACTAACAACACATAACAACGCTTAGAGGGCCTGATCATGATCTAGTACGTGCGGATCCCATATGTGTGAACTTTAGCATAAGTAACAACGAATGTTCAAGGGAAGCGATGATGGGAGAATAGCTGTAGTGACATCACTTCCCCTTTTTCGAATCGTTCATTATGCTGACACTGAGACTTCCCTGTATTCCCTTGCGGCGCCCGAAGGCCTTGGACAGTTTCATACCCAGCTTCAAATTATTGGAGAAGTTCTTTTCGATGTTGGCGGCACACTCCAGGTAGCCGTGTTTGATTTTATCAGCATCCGTGATCACCTCTGGGCTGTACGTAACCTTCGATTTCGTTCCAAACTGCCTGAGGTATGATATGGATGTCGATACGTTGAAGGTGTCTCTACGCAGGATAAAGTTCACACCTGGCCTCAGTGAGATTCTGTGTAGATCATTTAGCTTCACACTGGAGTCAGTTGCAGATCTTGCCTTCGACAGGTGAACAAACGAGTAGCCGGCTACAATCTCTGGCCTTACTAACACGCCTCGAAGCTTCATCATGTTATAGCCAAACTTTGCGAATGTGCTGACGGTGTGTGACCTTGCGTTCAATCCCAGCTCAGGGTGATCCTTTGTCTTAAACCTGCTGTATGAATATGACGCCTGGAGTTCGGTAGATTTGACATCATCGAACCACGCCGCTTTGGCACCTCCGACGTACTCATTCATCATAGCATGGTATGAGTGCAATCCAAGATTCCTATGGATAACAGCAGCATACACTGTCGGTATGAATTTCGTATTTAGTCCATCGAGCTGGATGGCGCTACCGTCGACTCCTGCCATAGCACTGTACTTGGTGGTTTTAACGCTCCCCTCTTGAGTCGGGCTATCATAGTTTGCAATATTAGTTTTGCCCCATATCGCATATCGTCCTGTGGCCTCTTCTAATGTGAGACCACCGAACTCATCAAACACCGGAAGCGTCGTTAGCGTGGTATCGTAGAGACCAGAGATGA
>JAIRZU010000010.1 GCA_031267075.1 Holosporales bacterium | reverse complement strand
TAGTTGATGAAGCTTGTCCAAGTACCAACCACAGTGACGTTGTAAGCTGGTTTTGCGCGCTTCCCAAGCATTAGACGGTGTGGAAATTTACGCTAATCAACTAGATAAGTAAATGTCTCTCGAAAGGAGCCGCTTCTCTCTCTCCTGATATCCAAATCTCCAAAATATATATGTTGCATTCTTGGGAGGTATCTTAATATTATATATTAGTTACTACAAGAAACGGGCCAGAGAATGATAATGAAGGCAATAGTAAGTGCTCTCCTGACAGTTAGCTGCGTGGGCGTATTCGAAGCGTCTAGCTCCAGACTTCGTCTTCCTCGTGGCCTAGGAGAGGAGGCCCAGCAAACTGCGGCAACGGAAGCGCGTTTGCAAGCGGTGTATGCCGCGAGGAACCCAAATGTTTCTCTCGCACAATTCAACAGATTAAGAGAGGACATGGGGGAATGCTTCACAAAAATTACCATAGAACACTACCGACCGAGCAATGTCCCCGAGGTTGGGAGAGCGGTATGTAAGATGTACGGAATCATGAGCAATGCGCTGTGGTTAACCCCAGAATGCCAGGGAATTAGGCAGATAAAACGCAACGTAAAACGCAATATCAAACTCATAGTACTCGCGTTCCTGTTGCTCAATCCTAATGCGCCACGAGAGGTCCTGCAAATGCTAGAGCAGGGACGAGATCCAGGACTACCCGGTCTCCAACCCCCATACTTCCTGTGCGGCGAGGAACGGCAACCCCCTGGTACAGCCAGCCCCCAGCGGTCAACTGTACTCACAGGTATCAGGGAGATCACACTACCGTATCTAGATTACATCCCAGGACCTGGACCTTACTTGCCCCTGTGGCCGGCGTTCCACCCGTCCGCTCCGGTGTCAAGTGGCCGCCTACTCCCAACATACCCACGCGGCGCCCAAGCCGCTCTTCTACCCGACGAAGATCGAGACCAGAGGATAGTGAGACTAGCAAAGATACTCGCACCTGATTGCTGGTCCACCTCCAGGGATGATGCACACCCCTGGCCGCTCTCCCAATACCAGATAGAAGAAGCCAAAAAGCAACGGAAACTGGTGCTAGAAGCCATGGAACCGTACGACCCAGAATAGACCCCTCTCATAACCTTCAGAATCGGGTCTTATGGAGAATCCGTAAACTTAACTCTTGACTTCCTCTCCCTTCTTGAATATACTACACATAGTTATGAGTACCGTATATGAGGGATGCCATGAAGATGAGAGTGGTACTAACTGCGGTAGCCATGAGTACTGTGTGTTATGGGAGTGGGGAGGACCAGTCCTCACGAGGTGCCCAACGCGCATTGGTACCGCGCCAATGCCAGGTCCCACCAATACCCGCTCCTGCACCAGCCCCTCCACCTGCACCACCATTTACTAATCCGCCGGCATCCCCTATGGTAGGCGGGCACCACCCCATAAGTGATCCCCCCTCCCCCACGATACAGCAGGCCCTCCACGTCTGGCCCCAGTGGTCCTCACAGGATATCCAACTCACGATACAGCAGGCCGCCCTGGTTGCGATACTAGCCACGACTTACATCGTTATGGATATCGATAGGGTTATATTTAACCGGCCCACGAGTGATCCCCAACTCACGATACAGTTGCCAGGGAGTGGGCGTCTCGAGGAGTGGGAATCTCGTGAGGATGCGGAGATCAATGATTGGATAGTGGTATTCCCCCTCACGATGCAGCAGGTCGCTGCGAGGCAAGCTGTCGACTTCCGGGTGCGGCCGCCCACGCGAAATACCCAACGCGCATTGGTACCGCTCCAACGCCCTCTCCCCTCACCAAGGAGTAGGGTAGCGTATACGCAGCAGAACTTCCCCCCACTACCAGAGCCTCCAGTTGATCCAAACGCAAGGGTGATGGAAGGGCGCGTGAGTGCAGCCGCCAGAGAGCTCGCCGAGGAATACAAACACAGACTCCCTGGTGATTCCGAGTGCAAACGCGATATCTTAAACCGAGCACGCACGATATACCAAGACATGGTAGGCCTCCTTGGGTTACCTAGGAGGTCAAGGCACAGAATATTCAGGGATACCATCCCGGAGCCAGAACGTGGAGCCATCGCACGTATAGCTGAAATCATTGAGAATGAGGTTGATAGGCTCAGGTCTCTTAGCCCGGTATTCCCACTACCTCCACCTCCTCCATTAGCAGGGCTATCACAAGTTCCTGTGCCCAGTCCTAGGATTCCAGTCGAAACAACGGGGCGCTACGCTGTGGTGCCGCTCTTCGATGGGCTAAATCCTTAGAGCACGTACATATAGGTAGTGGCCCTCACCCACGGCCAGGCCACTACCCCGTAAACTCAGCTCTTGACTTCCTCTCCAATCCTGAATATACTACACATAGTTATGAGTACCGTATACGAGGGATGCCATGAAGATGAGAGTGGTACTAACTGCGGTAGCCATGAGTACTGTG
Organism: Holosporales bacterium; assembly: GCA_031267075.1. Taxonomy (GTDB): domain Bacteria; phylum Pseudomonadota; class Alphaproteobacteria; order RUG11792; family RUG11792; genus JAIRYU01. Next base: position 16,169 of record JAIRZU010000010.1, on the reverse strand, counting down.
TGTTATGGGAGTGGGATGGATCCTGATATGAGTGACGTAGATGACGCCACCAGCCGCTACTACGCAACCGCAAGACGTCTCCACCAATTCTATACAAGCTTCCCAAATGATGAACAGGCGTGTTATCGAGAGTGTGAACGCGAAGCCCTCCGTCTCTATAGCATAGACAGTAGTGCAGAGCCTACAGTAATTATGCAGAGCCTCAACTCCCTTGTGGGAATGTTGAATAGGGGGATGGAGATAGTCCTACCTAACTCACGAGTGAGTCCCCCCCCCCTCCCCCATGAACAGAATGTATACATTCTGAGGGCAGGTACCATAAAGGAAGCCACCAAAGCAAACTCATCGAAGTAATATCACTTCACAGACGTTGGTCGGGAAGAGCGGATTCGAACCGCCGACCCCTTGCTCCCGAAGCAAGTGCGCTACCAGGCTGCGCCACTTCCCGCCGTATGCCAAGCACACAACAACTATACCATCTTTCATGGGAGTTGAATAGCATCGAGAACGTTTTGTGTGTATACCAGGCTTCCTCAACAAACCTCCAGAATCAGAATCTATCGAGAACCCGCTGAGTAATTCGAGCACCGGGTCCGACGGAGCACAGAAGACCGATTATGGAGCTCGGGGAGGTCTATTCATACATGTTACTAATCACCCCTTGGTAGCTGAAGAGATACAACAAAAGACTTGACTCCCCTACCCATGAGTGAGTAGAATGGACATGTGTAGAACGACAGGTGTGTACGAGCACCAACGATAGGAAGGAATGAGAATGAGACAAAGCAAAATCATCGCCGTAGGAATATTAACCCTCGCGACCACGACTGTGCACATGCAATACGGACACGCCGCGGGAGCGGAAGACGATGCCAAAGGAGCCGCAGCCTTATACATGCTGAATCAAAAGGGTTACACCCTCGTCACCGCGAACCAATACCTCAACGTCAGGAAAGATGGTCACACGGTGCCCGCAGGAGAGAGGCAGGAAGTCTTAGCCGTGGCAGCGGAGTATGGCGCGACCGTCCAGATCCTGTGGAACGTGATCAAAAAGTCATCGGACAGGACATTTAGAGGACTCCCAGAGTCCATCCAGGCCCTGGGCATCGGAAAGCTGCAGGATGCGGGGTTGCTCGCACCAGCCGCGGGTGCTGGTACAGCCTCCCCCCCGAACGCAGCAGCTGGGGCCCTCAGCGCCGCACCTGCCCAGTTACCACCAGCCCCGGATCCGGCACTGGTCCAGAGGACAGTAGTCGACCCGCAGCAGGAGCAGCCAGCAGGTCGGAACGAATCGACAGCAAAACTGACGAGAGCCCCCTCACGAGAATTGTGGCAAGCCTTCAAGGCAGGCCGCCCAGACAAGAAAGCCACAGCAGAAAAACTTGAGGCGAAATTCGAACTCGCTACGTCCAACCAGTCCGTAAATGTCAAAGGCCAGAACGGTCCTAAAACTGTGTACGGAGAGCTAGGTATGGACAAGGACTCGTTCCGAGACGCGATAGTCCACGGCCAGCAAATACTCGCCGGGACCGAGGGCGCCCAAGCCGCGGGTGCTGCTACAGCTCCCCCCCCGAACGCAGCAGCTGGGGCCCTCGGCGCCGCACCTGCCCAGTTACCACCAGCCCCGGATCCGACACTGATCCCGAGGACAGTAGTCGACCCGCAGCAGGGGCAGCCAGCAGGTGGGAACAAATCGGCAGCGAAACTGACGAGAGCCCGATCACCACAGTTATGGCAAGCCTACAAGACAGGGCGCAGCCCAGACAAGGGGACCATACCAGAAGGACTTGAGGCTGAGAACACCCTCGCCACGTCCGGTCAGTACGTAAATGTCAAGAGCAGAGAAGGTCCTGAAGCGTTGTACCGAGCACTGGGAGAAACCAAACAGTCGTTCCTGGGGGCGATAATTCGCGGACAGCAGATACTCGCCGGGGGCGAGGGCGCCCAAGCCGCGTCTACCAGAGACGCTAGCACCGGGCTACAACCGATACTCGATCCAGGTAAGATTCCCTCGGCAGCATCCAGCGTGCCCACTCCACCTAATGCACCAGTCCCCCCACAGACAGCACAGCCTGGAGGCGATCAGGAAACAGTAATAGCGGACCTACAGGCTCAGCTCACAGCCCTCAAAGCACAACAAGCAACCCCGAATGGGAGCAGCACTGCACCATTAGCAGGAACAGACCCGGCGAGTAGCAGTCCCGGGATCCCCCCCACCGGAGAAACAACTTCCGGCGCCCCGCCACCTCCTCCCCCTCCCCCTCCGCCACCCCCTCCGCCCGGGACGCGCACACCCCTCAGCCCACCGAAGACGAGTAATGCGATCACCCGGGTGGTCGCGCAACTCGACCAGCCGCAAGCCGCTGCCAGCGCAGACCCAAGCGCAGGCGCAACACCGGTCGCCGCCAGCCCAGCGGCAAAACCGGCGGGAGTTGGCCCCAATGGCAGTAGTGATGCCCTACAACCGTACACAAGTCTTCCACAGTGCATCAAAGATCTCCAAATAGGAGGGGAGGTCGACAGGCAGATGGGGGGTGAGATACACCGAGTGGCTGCCTACGCTACTGCCCAATTCGGAGGAAAAGCTGCACAGGGCAGAGACCCGAGCATCATAGTAATCGGTCTGAGGGTGAAAGGAGACGACATCGAGTGGCTCGACCCGAGGACCCCCCTCCCTCCGAAAGCGGACCAGACGAAGATCATAGCTCTCGTACCCAACGGAGCCCCAGCGATGCTACTCACCACCAAGCCCGGTGCGGATCAACCACTCCTCGACGATGATGGGGAGCTAGGCTACCCCCCGGACGAAATAGCAATGTACTTGGTCAACAGGAAAGCGAAAGTCTACAGTGTCACCATGGACAGAGCTGCCCAGAAACTTGCCCAGTTGGCCGAAGCAGACTGCAGGAAGGCCCGGATAGAGAGACCCGTCGACCAAGACTAAGCCAGGCACAGGCACCGTGACGGCACGGGCAGAGCCCCAGCCACCCGCGCATACGTAGCCTCGCATAAGTGTACTAAACACAAAAGTGCGAGGCTCCTGTGACGGGTTTAAATCGTAACAATAATTCAATCAACAGTTGAGCTGATTGCTCCTGTTATGGCGGAATACAGATATCTTAAGGAAAAGAATGCACCTTTCTTCCTCCTGAGATACGATACTCTACAACCACGATATACCTATCACCGCCACCCTAGGCGCCGGGTACCTAAAGGGGGGAGAAAAAACGTGAGGGTGTGGAGAAAAAACATCGAATGTTAACTAATTTTTAACTTTTTGCCACTAAAGTATATCTGCGAAGCGGTAGCATTGTAAGGACGGAAAATGACAAAAAGGAAGATTGTTCCTCTGGTAGTCGCTGTCGGTGTAGTATGCGGGGGGGCACTACTCATCAACAGGTACAGCCCAACAACAATCAGGAAGTTTCTAGGGATTACAGGTGACGAGACCCGCGAGGATGCGTCCCCCATAGAAACAGGAACAGCGGGGGTGAAGCCCCCCCCAGGTGACAGAAGCGAGCAGCTAGCCGACGTGCGTATGGAGCGCCACGTAGGTATTAGGGAACTGCCAACTGACATACTCAGACTAATTCAGGAACAGACCCAAACTATAGACGGGATAACCCCCGAGGACGCCGGAAGAGAGCTAGAGAGGCGCGAGGGAGGAGACGTGGAGGACGTCCCAACCGATATCCAACCAGGACAGCTCCCATTCGGCATACTTAACCTCATAGCGACCGCCACAACAACAGTGGCTGGAATTGATGCACATGCTGCCATACTCGAGATGGTCCGGCTATACAGCGCCCTCAAGGCACACAACCCAGATGATCCAAGACTAAGATCAATGCTGGAAGCTCTGCGAAACGCCCTAACTGCCAACCCCCTTGCAGCCTGGGCCCGAAATGAAGACCGTGAAGAGTTGGAAGCATTCTTCACTGAGGTACTGCCACAGCTGCAATCTGCATCGCCAGCCGCGGTAAAACTACCTGACCCGATCGAAGGGGCTAGTACAACACAGGCGCCCGGCCCCAGTAACCCCCCTCTCGATGCACTTCAGCAAATGGAGAAAAACCCAATGGACAACGTTAACGAAGATGATGCCCAGGACACCATGGTCGACAGCGCTGCAAAGTTAACACCAAAGTGATGATTGGAGAATGAATGTGAGTATATAGCCTAGTACACAACCTGGCTATATACTTCATTCTCACCCAATACGGTCAAGCTATGTTGAAAGCACGGTGCTCTGGAGGTATAGGGGGCAGCGTGGGATTCCGCTCTGAGCACCACTTGTCTACTCCGGATCATAAAGAAACTCCACAGACTACGAGGCTCCACATATCGGGGCAGGCCACTCCATGGGTTTCTTGACTCCTCCCCCTAGCAAGCAGTTCAGCTGTTGATTGAATTATCATTATGATTTAAACCCGTCACGGGAGCCTCGCACTTTTGTGTTTAGTACACTATGCGAGGCTACGTATACTGGTGGCTGGGGTGCCGTTCCAGGACATGGTCGCTGTGCTGGTGTGTACTCGGGGCTACAGGGGTTCCGCTGCTATTCGACAGGGTATTTTATGCGCATATCCATGCAGCCCTGCTGGACTGCCTCGAATAGTTGCATCACGTCGTCCGTGACGGTGACTGTGAGGACTCTGCCTTCGCTTGTTACCTTGTACACTGCGAGTTGGTTATGATGGCTGCACCAGTCTCCTTCGTCACTCAGGAGTGGTTGGTCCGATTCCGGCTTGGCGGTGATTATGGTGGGGGTGCTTCCGTTTGCCAGGATGGCGATTCTGTCTGTCGTGTCTGCGTGGGGGGGCGGCACAGTTTTGACTTTGCCTGTGAACGGGATGCCTTCGTTTTCGAATAGTGGAAACACCAGGATGCTCGGATTTAGCTTTGGCTGTTTATTATTGGCTATGTCTAGCGCGTATCTAGCTGCTTCGTGTATCCGCCTCCCAAGGGCGCCACTGACCGTGTTTCCGAGTTGCAGGCGCTGCAAGCACTTTGGTGGCTGCCTCGGTGCAGTTGCTGGTTTAGGTGCAGCTGCTGGTTTAGGTGTAGCTGTGGATGCTGCTGCCCGCCGCATCTGGAGTCTCTTATCTGTCAGCCTATCTTCCACCCTGCGTATCCTGGCCTCTACGTGGCCCGGCGGCGGAACCTTTTCTTTGATGGCCTCCGCGGCTTTGTCGACATGGTAGAGGCGGTACGGGCCTGGTAGCTCCATCTTTTGCAGTAAGTGCGTGCCCCATGCCGCGTATCTGTTCTCTCTGTCTATGACATCCCCTCCTTCCTCCGCCATGGTCTGCTCTATCGCCTTCTTCCATTCGCTGAGTTCCTCCTGGAACCTGCTCATGTCCAGCTCAGCGCGGTCCGGGTTCTGTTCGGCGGTAGCTGCCCCCAGCTGTACGATACGCATCGCATCGGTTACATGCTCTGGGGGGGATTGGTGCCTGCCGATCGTTTGTAGCATTTGCTTTGCTGCCCTCCGTATAACTTCTTGGTGCATATCCGCTGGTACTTGACTGAGTACGTACTGAATTATACCGCGCTGGTTGTCGACACGTGCTCGAAGTTGCCGGTGCGCGCTGGCGCCGAATGGGGGGGGGAATTCGCTCTTGATGATTTCTATTGCCCTAGTGAGTTGGTGGAGGGTCGGACCTGAACCCAGCACGCTCTTGGCTATGTCGGCATAAGTGCTTTCCTCGTCGTCCGTACGATACATAAGGCAGTTCGTTATGGTCTGCTTTATCGTTGTTCTCTCCCTGTCAAGCACCTCTTTAATTTTGACTATATCTGGCTCAGTGCGGTCTGGGTTTTGCTCGGCTGCAGCTAGCTCCTCTCGGAAGGTTTGCTCTACTTCCGCTATACGTTTTTGGGATGGGGTTTGCTCGCGTGCTGCACTTAGCGCTGACACCACTTGGTTTCGTATAATCGCATCGTGCTTATCTTCTGGCGTTCGGTTAAGTTCAAACTGGAGCCAGCCGACTCGCTGGCTAATCTCCCTACCGAGCTCTGCTGGGCCGTTGGATCTGGCGAGTTGCCCAGTAGGTATCACCGTATTGTGGCGCTCGCTTCGATCTATCTCGTCTTGAGTAGGTTTAGGCGGTGGATCAGGAGCAGGTACCTTAGAGGCAGGAGTTGGAGTATCCAGGGAGGTATCCCCGAGTTCTTCGGCAACTTTGCGCGCTACTTCCTCGGCCTGGCGCCTTGTTTCCGCGTCTCTCTTCAGACGGTTATTTTGCTCGTCCCGTATCTTCCGGGATAGTGTTCTGGCATTCCTACGTACGCGTTCAAGTATTTCCCTATATGGTGGGACCAAGCTATGCTCTGGTGTTTGGTTGCTCATTATGGCTGTCAGCTGGTCGCTGGCTGCATCGAGTTTGTCAGATGCCGCCTTCTCGATGCGGTTCTCTATACTACTCTTCAGCTCGTTCAGGAACTCGGTCGTTCCTTCAGTTAGGCTGGGGGCTACCTCTGCCCCTTCGCACCCTAACTCGCGTGCCGCGCTCATGAGCTTGTTCAACACTGTTGCAGCCACAGCTTCGTGGGCGTTGGGTCTGGCAGCCACGGTGGCCTCACTCTCATGACACACCGCGCTCATTGCTACCGCGACTAGTACTAGCCTCACTACCTTCTTCATCATATTGCTCATATACGGTGTTCATAACTACGTATAGTATATTCAAGAAATGGGCGAAAGTCAAGAGGTTGCGGTGTGGGCCGCATGCTTTTCTATTACGTTGCTGAGGTGAGTGCCCATATAGCAGTTCGCCAAGACTATATGGGGGCACGACAGTTTCTATGCGCCTATTGGACTGGATTGGGCGGCCCTCTCTCCCTTCTCCTTGTTAATTGCTGTGAAGAGGCTCTCTGCTATTTTCTGTATCGTGGCTCGAGCCTCTATGTAGCGTCGAGCGTCGTAATCGTCAAGCCCTTCATTTGTACGGCTGTCCCGCACTTCTAAGCTTCAGCCACTGAATCTGAATCTGTAGTTTGGCCCCCCATGAGACCTGTCGCATAAGTAGTTCCCACAAGCATGGGATAGACCACTCCTATCTCTAGTTCTATCTCAACTCATGCATATCCAAACCCACTCTTCAGATTAAACTGGAGGAGAGTATCGGTGAAGCGATAGCGAACGAGCTTGGCAGTGGGGAATAGAGCCCAGTTACGAGTAGAGAGGGTGCGGGAAAACGAGAGAGGAGCATACCAAGTCCCACTCCTCTCCCGCAGTCCACCGCACTACCCTCCACTCTGTCTGCCATCAACTCAACTCCTGAACAAGATTAACTATGGGCGAAATCTCTGGTTGAAATACGCCGTGGAATAATGCAAAATGTCCTTTGGGACAGTTGGCGGAGTAGCTCAGCTGGTTAGAGCAGCGGAATCATAATCCGCGTGTCGGGGGTTCAAGTCCCTCCTCCGCTACCATGATGCTATTTTCCCTAGGATTGGGTATGAAGATTAATTCGAATGATATTAGAGTTGGGAATGTGCTGGAGCATAATTCAAAGCTCTGGGTCGTAACCAAGACGATGCACGTTCAGCCTGGAAAGGGCGGTGCGTTCATGCAGGTTGAAATGAAGGAACTGAGAGGCGGCGCGAAGCTTAATGAGAGGTTCAGAGCAGCAGATACAGTCGAGAAGGTTTTCCTCGATGAAGTCTCATTCCAGTTTCTGTACCAGGATGGAGACAGCCTCCACCTAATGAATCAGGATACGTTCGAGCAAATACAACTCCAGTCTGACATCGTCGGTAAGAGCGTTGCCTTCCTATCCGATGGTATGATTGTGAAGGTGTGCATGTACGAGAATGAACCAATTAGTATGTCGCTCCCGGCAACGGTGATACTTGAAGTTGTAGAGGCAGAGCCCGTTGTTAAAGGGCAGACTGCCACATCATCGTATAAACCTGCCGTGCTATCCAATGGCGTCAAGATCATGGTTCCGCCACATATAGAGGTCGGCACTATGGTCGTTGTCGATACGTCGGATTCCACCTATGTTGAAAGGGCTAAGTCGTAGTAGTATGAGCGGCAAAACTAGCCACCTCCTATATATTATCGTGAAGTCTGTTGAGAAGGCAGCCAGCAGGCTCGTACGTGATTTTGGAGAGCTTGAAAAACTCCAGGTTTCCAGAAAGGGCTTCAGGGATTTTGTAACATCAGCCGATAGGAATACAGAGACTAGGCTAGTGTACGAACTATCCCAAGCCTTCCCGGAATACTCCTTTCTATGCGAGGAATCCGGATTCATCGAGAGAGATAGTAAGACCATGGTGTGGATCGTAGACCCTATCGATGGTACAAATAACTTCATGAGAGGCATCCCTGTTTTCGCAATTAACGTTGCTATGATGGATAACGATGATGTGCTTGCGGGAGTCACATATGATCCCATGCGAGGGGACTGCTTTAAGGCGGAGAAGGGAAGAGGAGCGTACCTAGGAAATAGAAGCAGAATTCGAGTATCACGTCGCGAACAAATATCTGAAGCAGTCGTAGCAGTTCATGTTCCCCAGGAAACAGACCTCATGCTAGCCAAGGATGGAGCGATTATCAGGAGGACAGGTTCTGTAGCACTCGATCTTGCATACCTAGCTGCCGGTAAATATGATGCCGTCGTAGCTGAAGATGTGCAGACCTGGGATATAGCTAGTGGTAGGATTCTAATCCAGGAAGCCGGCGGATTCATGGAGATTAAAAAACAACAGGAATCTGAATCGTATGATATCATCGCTGCCTCGTCTTCAAAATTGTTGAACTACATAAAATCACATGCTTGTAACTTTTGAGGGCGGAGAAGGATGCGGGAAAAGCGTCCAAGCAAGACTACTGCATGATCACCTTGTTGGGCGCGGGAAGAAGGTGCTGTTGGTTAGGGAGCCTGGCAGTACCGCTCTCGCAGAGTCGATAAGACGTGTCCTGCTGGTTGGCGATACAGGAGAGGATATATCTCCAGTGACAGAGGCCCTCCTCTTCATGACGGCCAGATCAGATCTATGGCTAAAGAAGATAAAGCCTGCTCTAGATGCCGGCTCCATAGTTATATGCGACAGGTTTCAAGACTCAACGGTTGTGTATCAGGGAGAGTGCGGTGGGGTTGATCAGAAGGTGATCGATACAGTTTATAGGTCATTCGCCGGACGCAGTGTTCCAGATCGGACGTACTTCATTGATATAGATCCGGCTGCTGGAATTGATAGATCACTATCCAAGCTCGGGAACAACGAGACCAGATTCGAAAGGATGGATCTGGAGTTCCATAAGCGAGTGAGAGGCGGCTTCCTGAAACTAGCACGCGCAAACCCTGAAAGATTCTTTGTGATAGATGGCACAGTAGCAGTATCAGAAATACACAACATCATCACCGAGGATATGAAGAGCTTCATGCCGGATTAGATGCCGGCTCCTAGCCATTCTCAAATCCTCCTCCCATGTGCAAAAAATAATCTTCATCCGTTAACTATTTTTTAACCTTTCACATGCTAACCTACTTATAGAATCTTTATCCTCTAAGGGGAGGAAACACATGAAAAGCAAATTGGTAGGTTTAACGGTAGCACTGTGTGTTACAGGAATGGCAGAGGTGTATGGAACCCGCAGAGTTCTAGAGAGAGAGTACTTTAGTTGAGAGGGAGATAGGAGGAGATGATACCGAAGAGGTAGTAGCAGTACCACAGAAGGTGAGTACGGTGCTCGGTGGAATCGATAAAACACGCGATGAGATCGCTAGCCTTACGCAGATGGTAGCAACCCTTACTGCAAGTGTGGAAACACTGCAAAGCGCACTAGGCGGAACTGAGCTACGCCTAACTACCGCTATGAATGCGCAAGCAGAGACTGCAGCACTAGCACTTACTACAGGCCTGAGCAATGTTGAATCAAACCTAACTACCGCTGTGAATGCGCAAGCAGAGACTACAGCACTGGCGCTTACTACGGGCCTGAGCAACGTCGAAACGAATCTAACAAGCGCTATGGGTACACAGACGGCAGCTCCATCTCTGACAGACATAGAAGGTGCTATAAATGCTGCACTCGACGAGCGAGTAGGGAGCGAGGAACATCCGGATGAAACGAACCCAGATACGATCGTGCCAGCAACTGGGCTCTATGCGCTAATGAAGGGAGCTCAAGGAGATTCTGATGTACAGCAGAGCCCATGGATAGAGCCTGCGATAACGAACTACGTCGTTCCACGCGTCATGGAGACACTGCTCGATAACATCGAGCTACCGGCTGAATGGCGCGATGTCATACGCCAAGTTACGTACAAGAGCCACCTAGAGCACTGGCAACAATACAGCCCCGAACAAATACAGGGGCGGTGGGCCCGCTATGCCCCAACCTACATCTACGATATCGTGGGCCACGCGACACTGATCCGGGGGCTCGCAGACAATGGCTCCCCCTTTGTCGTAGCCGTCCGAGCGGACGGCTTCCCTCCTTACCACATAGAAGTGTGGTGTACGTTGATGAACGACACAAATCCTGAGAAAGCCTACGACGTCAGTGCCTATCAAGATCAGAGCATAGTGAAAAAGGCAAATGACTTGATCACGCAGGCTGTTGCTACAGCAAGCCGCATCGACGAACTAGTCATGTTGGCGCGGTGGACGGCTGGGGAACACATGCAGCAAAGCTCACACCCAACTGAGCTAGAGATGCCAAACCCGTTCGAGGGCGGCAACCACGATGCATACGAGGAAGCCAGACAGCAAGCAAGCGAAACAATATGTCTTCTGCAAGAGGCTGCAAACGCGCCACATGGATATGGCCCCAAATTCCTGCAGTACCACGATCCGAGAGCTACCGACCCCTGGATTATCATACCGAAAGAGTAAATACAGTCACAGCCTAGAGCCGAGAACAAGCGCCTGACAGAACGCTCCCCCCTCACCACCAAAAGTGCCATTCCAGGTGGGGAGTGGAGGGCTGTGTGCTGAGGCAGGCACACTTCATATATGCGAAGTGGCTTGATGCAGGAGAGTTACATCTTCACGACCCTGGTGTATCATACGCATACCTTCCTAACGAATATCAACAATATAGCGCTGTCACAACCACGAGTTACAGCTACGGCTGATGCCCTTCAGCGTGGTTCAGTATAACGCTTGTAGGTTGGTGGGCTGGTGATTTGGTAGCCCTCGCATGAAAGCATTTCTGTGGTGGAGCTCAGCCGGCTCCTGGATTTATTGTACGCCAATTACAATCTGTATGATACAATTTTATGATAGCGAAATTTTGGTTCCCCCTTCGCGGTAGTTATGATATCATCAGTCTCAGACGTTAGGTCTGCCTTCCTGAATTTCTTTACTGAGCATGGGCACACGGGTGTGAAATCCAGCCCTCTCGTTCCGGACAACGATCCGACTTTGATGTTCGTGAATTCCGGAATGGTGCAATTCAAGGATGTCTTTACTGGTAGGAAAACGCTGCCGTTTACAAGGGCGACGACTGCTCAGAAATCCTTGAGAGCAGGGGGGAAGCATAATGATCTTGAGAACGTTGGGTACACCGCACGGCATCATACATTCTTTGAGATGCTTGGGAACTTCTCGTTCGGTGACTATTTTAAGGAGGAAGCAATTACGTACGCTTGGTATGTAGTAACTAAGGTTCTTGGATTATCAAAAGATATGTTGCTCGTCACGGTTCACTCTAGTGATGAGGAAGCCGCCTCCATCTGGCGGAAGGTCGCTGGCTTCAGCGACTCCAAAATAATCAGAATTCCAACGAATGATAACTTCTGGTCGATGGGAGATACTGGCCCCTGCGGACCATGCTCCGAAATTTTCTACGACCATGGACCAACGATTGCTGGAGGCCCTCCCGGAAGTAGTGATGAGGATGGAGATAGGTTCATTGAAATCTGGAACTTGGTGTTTATGCAATTTGAAACAAAGAGCGACGGGACTCGCACGGCTCTTCCGAAACCTTCAATAGATACTGGTATGGGCCTCGAGAGAATAGCCGCCGTTTTGCAGGGCGTTCACAACAACTACGGCATTGATCTTTTCCGCAGCATCATAGCTGATATCAAAAACATAATTCACACTGATGACCCGGCTAAGCAGGTGCACTACAACGTGATTGCCGATCACATGAGAGCGATATCCTTCATGATCTCTGACGGAATTACACCATCAAATGAGGGACGCGGCTACGTGTTGCGTCGGATAGTAAGGAGGGCTCTGCGGCACGGATACATGATGGGCTTACGTGATCCATTCTTATACAAGCTCGTTGCTAGTGTCAAGAATGCCATGGGATCTCACTATAGCGAGATCTCTGAAAATGAAGGAACCATCACGCAGATACTAAAGGGAGAGGAAGAGAATTTTATGAGGACAATTGATCATGGTATGTCGATACTGCAAACGGAGCTTGGTAGGCTTGGAGCCTCCCCTGTCTTCCCGGCAGATGTCGCATTTAAGCTATATGACACATACGGCTTCCCGTTTGACCTAACACAAGACATGTTGAGGGTGGAGGGAAAGAGCGTCAGTGAGGAGGAGTTTAATGAGATTGCCACAAAGCAAAAGGAGGTATCTAAGAGCGCATGGGTTGGGACTGGCGATTCATTCACAGACAAGGTGTGGTTCGACATCGCCAAAGAGGTTGGACGTACCGAGTTTGTTCGCGATGTGGAATCTATGGATTCGAAGATCATCGCAATAGTAACAGGTTCGGTCAGTGTCCAAAGTGCTGGTCCTGGTGATGAGGCGTTCATCATCACAGAGAGTACCCCGTTCTATGCGGAGTCCGGAGGGCAGGTCGGTGATCGCGGTCTAATAGGATGCTCCAGCGTTTTAGATACAAAAATCATAGAGGGGCTTATTATACACAAGTGCGAGATTGCTGAGCGGTTAGGTGTTGGAGATTCTGTGACGATGCGTATAGACAATAGGAGGAGAATGGCATGCGCAAGGAACCACACGGCAACCCACGTTTTGCAGGCTGTGCTGCGGAAGGTTCTCGGAACGCATGTCGTGCAGAAGGGATCTCTTGTAACTCCAGAGAGGTTGCGGTTTGACTTCATCCACAACGACTCGATTAAAAAATCAGAGATCGAGGAGGTGGAGGGAATGGTGCGAGACGCCATAGACTCAGCCATGAATATCAAGACTAACATGATGACGATAGAGGAGGCTAAGGCATCTGGTGCCATGGCGCTCTTCGGAGAAAGGTACCCCGACACCGTGAGGGTAGTTTCAATAGGGGAAAGCTTTTCAAAGGAACTCTGCGGCGGCACCCATATTAGTAACACCGGCCACATAGGGGCATTCAGGATAATTGCAGCATCATCGATAGGAACGGGAGTAAAGAGGATAGAGGCCATGACAGGCAACTCCCTCGTAGAGTACCTGGAAAACAGGATAAACCTGGAAGCTGAGAAAGCCTCCGTACAGGCCATGACTATCAGGAATCTGGAGAAGCAGGTTTTGGAGGCGAAGGCTGATATCCCGACTACTATTAAGATTGAGTCGAGGCAGGAGGGAGATGTAACATTCAGGTATGCCATATGCAAGGATGTGGAGCATAGGATCATTCTGAAAATCGTAGACGACCACAAAGGCCCCGAAGGCCAGTTCTGCCTGATCATCGGAAATGAAAGCTCAAAGAGTGGTAACGTCGCCATGAGCCTCTTCTTTTCAGATGACCTAATTTCATCTGGGAAGGCAGCTGAGTTAGCCTCCAAATTTAACGAGATCCTCGGAGAGCCAAAAGTCCGACTTGGATCGAAAGCTGGCTTAATTCAGTTTGGAGGATTATCACTAGCACAAGCCAAAGCCATATGCGGAACCGTGTAAGCTGGTATTTAATCATGCTAGCCTTGTGGCTCGGGCTGATATTTTCTGTTACACTCGCTCCCATGATTAGTGGTTAGTGCGGCGCGTAGTAGGTTTATGCCCTATACATTTCTCCCGAAGGAACAGGGTAATCTGAGGGTACAGATACGTTGTCGGGCCTTAGGCAATAATGCTATCGTCCGCAGCTTTGATGTCCAGGAGGAGGTATCGCAGCTATCGGTGATGAATGTTAAGCTGCACACTAATACTCTCATTGACCTGTCTGCTGCCATAGGGGAGTCAGTTGTAATATCAATGGAAATTGGAGACGACGAGTACCGTTATTTCTGCGGGGTCATAGAGTGGCTATCCTGTGAAGAGATACCGAGTCTGGAGGAAGATAGTCACGGTAGCATCATCCTACTCAAGGTAGTGCCCCGCCTCGCCATGCTGCAATATAAAACACAGTATCGGATTTTTCAGGAGCTATCTGCGAAGGATATTATCCTATCGACTCTGAAGGAGGGTGAGGTATCTGACCTCGATGTATCACTTCAGTCGGCCGAGCAAAAGCGTTCATACTGCGTACAGTACGGAGAATCGGATTTCCACTTCGTATCGCGGCTGATGGAGGAGGAGGGGGTTTTCTACCATTTTGAATGCACTGAAAATGGCGACACACTATGCCTACGTGATCGTAGTGACTCAGCTAAGGCATGCCCAGTAGATCTGAAGCTTATAAAAATGGCTTCTGAGGGGAGGTATGAGTTCTGCGGAGTTTTCAACATCTCGTTAGCGCGTAGTGTTGGATACGAATCAGTCGCCCTACGCTCATTCAATCCTGAGAGCGCTGAGCGAGTGGGTGGAGCCGCTGCCGCCTCTGGGAAGACCACGCTAGGAGCCACAGAATTCTGTGCTCCCAAATTTGCGACAAAGTCGGAGGGGGATACCATAGCGGAAATAATCCTTGAAAGCTACAACGCGCTCTTGGTAACATTAACTGGGTACAGCTACTGCCCGTACCTAGCCGCCGGTACGCGGTTCACGATAACTGGCTCAGCACAGAACAACGGAACCTTCTTCATTGTATCAGTTAAGCACAACGTCGTTCAAGTGGCAGATGATGATAACTCAGTCCCACCCTACTACAACTACTTCGTTGCGATTCCCGAGGATGTGCCATTCCGGCCGCCGCTCGTACACCTCCAAAACAGAATACATGGAACCCAGACCGCTACTGTCGTCTCCATCTCAGATGAAGAGATATCCTGTAATGAGCACGGGATGGTGAAGGTCAGATTCCATTGGGATTCTAGGGAGGATGAGAATGAACAGAGCTCGTGCTGGATGAGGGTAGCACAGCAATGGGCCGGTAATGGATTCGGATCCATCGTTATCCCAAGAGCTGGGATGGAGGTGCTGGTAACGTTCGTAAATGGCGATCCAGAATGGCCTATAATAACTAGGTGCTTGTACAACGGACTTAACTTGCCTCCAGGTAATTACCCTAGGGATGATCCCACAGTTTCGACGTTCTTCTCTCGTTCTTCCAAGGGAGGCGAAGGGTTCAATGAGCTGCGCATTAAGGATAAGAAAGACGAGGAGGAGGTGTATCTTTTCTGCCAAAAAGATAGGGTCGTTGTGGTACAGGGGGATGATACAGAGACCGTAACATCCGGATCTAAAAGGCTGACATTGGAGGGAAAAGATGATCCCGTTGAATATGCTATTGTTGTCCAAAAAGGAGCACATCTCCTGTCGGTGAAAGAGGGCAATTATGAGATTACCATCGATAAGGGGAGTCAGCTAGTAACCGTGAAGGAAGGCGATTGTACGCTCACCCTAAATAAGGGAAATCTTGGCTTTGAGGTTACCGGAGATTTCAAGGTGAAAGTCTCTGGAGATATAATGATGGAAGCTTCATCCATTAGCCTAAAAACCCAGAAAGGTGTAACGATTGAATCTGGGATGGATACGAAGGTTGATTCAAAAGGGGGCTTCAGCGTAGCAGCCGTCCAGACCGTAGAATTTAAGGGCCTGGAAGTTGCTATGGATGCAAAGACAGGAATCAAAATTACCGGGCTTTCATTGAAGATTGAGATACAAACTACGATGGAACTCAAGGCCAATATACAGCTATCAATCGAAGCTATGATCATCCAAATTAAAGGAAGCGCAGCAGTCGCTCTGCAGGGCATGCCCCTAAAACTGAACTAGCCACTAGGTTCTACATTCTCTGATGAAAGCTAGTTAGAATTGATAAGGCAAGCTGCGAGACATGCTATCGCTGCTGTCTCAGACCTCAATATATTTTCGGATAGCGTAACGGCAGTTGTATTGGCCAGCAGCAGAGCTTTCTCATCATCTGA
>JAIRZU010000045.1 GCA_031267075.1 Holosporales bacterium | reverse complement strand
AGAGAGATGGGCCAATTCTCAGCTGTATCCTGGCGATGAGCTTGCGTTCTAGAAGTGATACGTACGCGGCGGCTGTGATGCAGACCAGGTATAGGATCAAAATCTCGAACACATACGCCACTTCACGCACCAGTGAAAGGAGGGGAGCATGACGGACTGGATGCATCACCATACGTATCTATGTAGCGCTTATGCCGCCCAGTTATATCTATCATCACGATTCTGGACTTCCCTCCGCGCATAGCTTCAGTATAGACTACATACCTCCCATTTGCAACCCAGCTCGGGGCTTCGACGACATACCCACCACTGGCTATCAGCCTTTCGCCAGTCCCATCCGTCTTCATCACACCTATGAAGAAAGTTCCCTTATGTTGCTTCGTGAAGGCTATGAGGTCTCCCCTCGGGGACCAAGCGGGCTGTGAATATTTGCCCTCTCCTCCACTTAGACGTACCACATCGGAGCCATCTGGTCTCGCCCTGTATATAGCCTCCGTCCCATGTCTGTTCGACGTGAACACTATAAATTTCCCGTCGTTGGAAAAGCTGGGGGATGTGTCGATGCAGCCATGCTGAGTTATCTGTGTAATCTTATCACCTCCGATGTCAATTGCATAGATGGCAGATGTGCCGCGGATGGCTACTGCCAGGACTGCTGAACGTCCATCTGGAGATAGTCGCGGAGCATATGACATCTGCACAGGGGCCCCTTGGTTTTTGCTTTGTAAGGCGGCAAGCATACGGTCTCCGATTAACCGCTTCCTAGATTTCATTTTCAGATTAAGCGTATAGGCCTGCGCCACACGCATAGCTGGCGTTCTCTCCCTATCATCAATTAACACGTAAACGATGGTATGCCTGTCGGTCCAACCGTACCTCGGAGTTAGGGAAAGGGCGAGGCCATCTGTTACCTCCTTTCTTCTGTCGCCATCTTGATCAATGACGACAACCTTTGTTCGTCTCATAGATGTAGCTACCCCGGGGACGGTCTCTACGTACACTATCTGTGTGTTGAAGTAGCCATCCTCGTTGGTAATTCTCTTGTATATTTTGTCGGCGATATCGTGGGCAGCTTCCCTATCTTTCAGCTCTGTTCCTACCGAGTCAAGAAGGATTTTCCCAGTTGTTACGTCAATCAGAGTCGCCTTAATCGTTTTCATTATTCCGGTAACTCGTACTAGTGCTAGGTACCTAGCTCCATCCTGCTTCAACTGCATGAGGTGCGGATTTCCGCTCACAGCGCTCTGCTTGCTCAACTTCGCTAGATCTGCTTTACAGACTTTGCACTGAGATCCTACATCCACAAATAACCCAGATTGCACTAGGTCGTTCAGGATGATAGCTACAACCTCATGCCCACCCTGTTCATTGTCTCCGGTGTGCAATATCATTATCGGTTCTGGCCCGACACTCCCGCCTGTGACTTCGATCTTAATGGAGTACGCCGCTCCAGCCACTATACACATAGCCAGCATAGCGCCAATCAGTCTTCTTACTACGTCGTACATGTCTAGATTTTTTGTGCATCACAAATTGCTATACGTGCCCAACCTTACCACATTTCTGTGACGATTGGCCATTCAGACTTATGGCCATGCCACACCATTCAATCGACCTCCTGCCAACTTTAACAAAAAGCCTTGACTCCCTTCGCCATCAACGTAACAATATATCATAGGGCATAGGCTCAACGATTCACTAATGGAGGTAATATGAACAAATGCGCAATTATATTGCTAGCAGGAACGTTACTGAGTGGGGCTGCATACGCGATGAGACCAACCGAAGGCTTACCACCTGAAACGCCTGGGGCGCCGGCAAAATTATCTGAGCGACTAGGAGGTGTTGTGCCACCAGTGGATCCACCAGCCGGACTACCTGAGGGTGAGCTGCCAGGTGATCTACTGTCTGCAATACAACCGGGGGATGCTACCACTCGCGCGCTAATAGAACACGTGCGGAGATTAGAGACTCGGAATACAGCCCTCGGAAGCAAGGTGGCGAGACTTCAAGGAGAGCTAGCTGATAGGACAGGCACGATGTGGAGACTCATCGGACGCATGAACAGAATGGAGCCCCTTGGTAATACCATCCAGAAGCAAATGGAAGGACTCCAGCAGGACCTTAAAGCAATGAGCACCGGCAACTCCAGGATTGTGGATGAGATACAAGGCGAAATGGAGACGCTCCGACAAGCCTTGATCGACCTCGAAGCTACCGACGGGCAGGAGTCCGCCAGGGAGAGGGCTGCAGAAACACAGAGAACTGCAGATGGCATGCTGATTGATCGAATGAAAGACGAAGTGGATCAGTTATGGAGGAAGCTGAACGAAAGCACAACACTACTAGAGCACGACCAGCGCTGCCTAGGAAGAACTGTCGAGCAGCTCGCAGGGAGTAGAGCAGTCTGGGAATACAATAGCTCAGCTACGTGACGTGATAGCCCAGCAAGACGCCAGGATAGCTCAGCTTGAGGCAACGCAACAGATAGGGACCCTGCCCGGCGATGTAGCGCGGCTCATTTTGGACCAGCCTGAGCCTACAGTGCCCCAACTCCATGGCGAGATTGATCAACTAGTGCACGGACAGTCTAGGCTGGACAAGCTAGAGGACGCGATGCACAACCTGGAGGCTGCGATCAGACAGCTAATGCACGATATGGGGCAGCTGCGGGCGGGACTCGGCGCTCTGGGACAATATCGCAGGCCGGAACCTGCCCCGGCGTCTCCAGAAGAGCCGGCGTAAACTCAACCTATGGAAGGGGATGCTCAAGTATCCCCCTATCTTCCAGATAGCACTGGGGATGAAAGCTCACCGGATCTTTGCTTTCGTGTAGAACTTAGCGTATGTGATAAGGCCTGGGACGTTGGCGACTAGGCAGATTAGGTATGCTGTGGGCCAGGAGAAATTCTCGGCTATGAAACCACCGAGGCTGCAGGAAAGTATCCTGAACACTGAGCCAACCGAGAGTAAGACCGCGCAGATGTTCACGTCTCCATTCGATTGCTCCGCGATGAAGGTCCTGAACACTACGCAGGAAAAGCCGAAGACGAATGTGGAGGCGTTTACCAGGAGAGTGAGGGTCAGGGTATCTACCTTATTACCTGCCAGGAACATGAAAATTATAGATGCGAGACAATGACCAAAGAACGAAGCGGCCACACACTTCCTACTACCTATCTTGGATATCAGCACCCCGGCGAATGTGCCACTTGCTATCATAACAAACACCCCTGCGATATGCGAGATATTTGCGAACATCAGCTTCCCAATTCCGATGGAATGCAGGAACGCTCCCTTCAGGCAATTGATACAGCTGTCAGCGAACTTGAACGATAGCATGATGGATACCAATAACAGTAACCCATTGCTCCTGAAGAATGTTACACACGTCCTGATGTAGCCGGCCAAAGCATGCTTGCCATCGCTACTGGCCTCCTGATCTTTGAACATCTGCTGCTCCAGACCAGACATCAGGAAAGTGAACAGGACTATCAACAAGGCAGAGGCTCCAACCATAACATATGCCATTCTCCACCCCACTACGTTTGCCGTGTAAAGTAGGCAGGCCCCCGCCAGTAGCATCCCTATCCTGAAGCCAACGTTTTCCACGGACGTCGCGATCCCGAGATCCCGCATGTCGAACACACTCAACTTGACATACGTCCTTACGATATCATGCACGGAAACGGAAACTACAGTCAGCAGGACTATCCCACACAGAAGCACGAGGGAGCCAGATCTATCGTAGAAGCCTATTGATGTAAACCCTAGAAATACCAGCAGCTGCGATACCAGGGCTATCTTCTTCACGGCGTAAATGCGATCGGTATGCCGCAAAATGATAGCCTTCACAAATGGCGAGAGTACGAACTTCCAGGAGTATGGGATGGTTGCGAGGAGGACGTATGATACAGCCGCCACCCCAATGTTCATTTCGGTTAGCATGAACGCTAGGGTCTGGCTGGTCCCGAGTAATACAACTCCGCTTAGGAAGGCGCCCCAAAATAGGAACCACCCAACATCGCGTATGCCTTTCGTAGCGGTACTAAACACCACGTCTGAACCACGTAATAATTCTCTGCCATAGAGACTTGTCCATGTAGGCAAGCATCTTGTGTGGGAGCTCGCCGAGGCAGCAAATCGCACTTCCAGCCGTACATGAGAACGACGCAGTCTTTACAAAATCGTGAGAGCCGACAGTGCCGATTGGCTTCCCAAGCCTCACAGCCATACCGTTAAAG
Organism: Holosporales bacterium; assembly: GCA_031267075.1. Lineage (GTDB taxonomy): Bacteria > Pseudomonadota > Alphaproteobacteria > RUG11792 > RUG11792 > JAIRYU01. The sequence continues at coordinate 4,417 of JAIRZU010000045.1, read as the reverse complement.
TACTTCCTCGCTTTTATGAATTCACTAAGCCCAGACAGCCTGCTGCCACCTCCAGTTATGATCACACGCTGGTATAATAACTTATCGGCTCCGCACTCCAGTATGTGTCTCTGCGCTAAGTCCAGAATCTCATCGAGCCGTGAAGAGACTATGGAATCGAGAGTGCCTTTTGATATCGTCTGCATGGTTTCGTCTCCATACTCATCGACCCTCGAAACAAGGATAGGCTCTTCGTCAATCGTTACTCCAATTGAAACGCCGTAAAGTATCTTCAGCCTCTCAGCATTGGACTTGGTTGTCCTCAGCACCGTAGCTATGTCGTTTGTAATGTTCTGGCTTCCAACTGGAATGAGGCCGAGGTAGAGAAGTGTCCCCTCATAGATGCAGGCGACAGATGTAGTGGAGCCTCCGATATCAATCAACGTAACTCCAGACAGAATCTCATTATCAAGTGCAACCGATAACGCTGAGGCGTACGTTGAGGATGTGAATCCAGAGACGGATATGTTATTCTGATTCAGGCAGTAGGTTATGTTCTTGATGATTGATGACTGGGCCGCTATCAGGTGGAACTCAGCCGATAGCTTGCTCCCGACCATGCCGATTGGATCTACGACATCGTGAATCTCATCAACTGAATATGAGACAGGGAAAATCTGTATGACCTCGCTGTGATCGCTGACGTACTGAGAAGTGTCGAAGTTTGCGAGTGACCTAACATGGATGTCATCTACAGGTAGGTTCCTGATGTTGATGGATGTCGTTGCGCAATGCGATGAAAGCGCCCAAGATGGCAATGCAACGAACACGGACTTTATGGACTTTTTGGCCTCCTTGCCTGCCGAGAGTATCGTACTAATGATGGCCTCCTCCAGCTCATCCATATCTGTAAGAGAGTTCCTTTTCAGGCCCTTAGCAAGTTGGTATCCTACTCCGAGAACGCGTAGTGTGCAGCCGATACCAAGGCCTTCTTCCGAGTCGTTGGATTGCCCTCTTATGGTAGCAGCACATATCGTGTTTGTACCAAGGTCAAGTACCGTAACGTCTTTCTTCGAATCTATAATCTCTCTCAGCAACTAACTACCCTGCGGACCATGGCATCCAAGTGACCACCAATCCCAATTAAAAACTTTCTACACCCTTCACACGTCATAATACATATACATCGAAATTGTTGGAAGTAAGATCTTGTGGATGGGGCTTCTTTCGATCACTCCATAACCAATTCCACACAGGAACGACTCCTGGTGAGGTGGTCGCTCCTGACTGTGGGATGCACTAAAGTTGCGCTCAATCGCTCCGTAAAGGGTTTGCAGTTACCACAGAGCCTGATCGGTTATCGTAATCCCGGCCTCCTCCGCGTCCCGTAGAGCCCGCTCTTCAATGGTAGCTGCGCCACCTATATTCACTAGGGTTATCTCCATGAGTTGCGGAGCTTGGCCAGCATCTCCGTTCTCTTGCGCTTTCTCAATCGTCGCCATAGCGTTCTTCAGTCTCGCGATGTTGTTTTGAGTAATTGTTGTGGAGTTTCCAGCGGAGTGCTCTATCAGTATAGAGCACTTGCTTGGTATCCTCTGTTTTCCACCATCTTCGGTTTTCTCGCGGACATTCTCGGCTCGTTGCTCAATGTGCTCGATAGCCTTATCCAGACTTCATATAATGTCATGAACGATTCGATCTATGAATCCTTACTGTTTGAGAAAATCGAACGCATATACCAGATCAGGCGCAGCATGTACAAGACCATAAGCGGTGGACCAGGTTCATGGGAGAATAGCGCCTATTTCACATACAAGAGGTACTCCATACCAATCACTCCACCAGCGTAATCAGACCCAAGGGGCGGTCTACCGAGGTTGCTCCTCTACACCTCCAAGCGCATTCAATCCTGAATGCCATCGATTATTACTAGGGGAAATTCAATGTGGCGTCTCCTACGGGATTTGAACCCGTGTTGCCGCCGTGAGAGGGCGGTGTCCTAGACCCCTAGACGAAGGAGACATCACCTAGGATTGTGCCAGATATTGACTGGCATAGCAAGTGCAAACTTGTGTATGTGTATGTTCACCCTCTATGAGACAACTCAGCTGCCTCCAGAACATTACCAACATACTCCATAGGGGGCATGCCTCGCGATTTTTTGTAGAGACATTTACTTTACTAGTTGATGAAGCCTGTTTAAGTACTAACCATAGTGGCGTTGTACCCTGGGTTTGCACGCTTTCCAAGCATTAGACGATGTGAATTCACGCCAATCAATCAGATAGGTAAATGTCTCCTAATAGCTATTTAGACGTTTAGCAATGGGACTTGGTATTAGGGATGGCCCACGTAATGGAAGTAAAGATAACTGTGAAGGATGGGTAGAGCTTCGCTAGCCGCCTCACATGATTATGCTAGGTGAGGTGGCTCTGCGCGATGGGCCTCAGGAAGTTACTTCCTCCTCGGCTTCCGGTGCCGGAGGACGCCCGGTAAGAGCCCGCGCGAGGGCTGATGGGTATTGCTCTTCGGGGATTCCCTTTTCTCTCAGTATGGCGAGTATCTGGGCGATGTCGTCGGGGTTTGTGAGATTCCCGGTGATTATTAGTATTGTGCGGTTGCGGGCTGTTATGAGGTGTATGCTTCTCTGGAATGCCTCGTGGGAGTATGGGTCTATGTAGGGGGTTGTTTCCGGGTCGTATCCTGGTGCCGGGCTGTGTATCATACGGAGGATCGTTGCTGTCTTCGTTGCGCTGGTTTCTATGGCGTAGCCTTGCCTGCAGCGGGCTTTATCGCGGATTAGGTCTCCTTGCTGGCGTTGCGTCAGGAATTGGCTGATGAGCATTCTCTCATCAGGGATCCAGAGCTCTCTGTTTTTGTTGAGCAAGGTCTCAGCAGGCGTTAGAATGGCCATGGTACAATTCCAAATTTAGGAACGTCGCTCTAGAGGGGGGGAGGCGAGCATCGCGGAGATAAAGTTCTTAGCTAGTTTATGTTTTTGATTAGGCTGATTCTCACATCACTTCTTATCTTTGAAGCCGTAACCAGTTGTGCTCTAGCAGGCGCAATGCCACGGGGTTCAGCACTATCAGTTATAATGCCCGAAGCCCCCAAGCAGCCTACTAAGAAATCAAAATCCGGTAATGTAGTCAAGGTACTTGTACCGGATAAGGCGACCGTGGTAATGGACGAAACGGGACGGACACTATTCGCTACCAACGCCTGGAAGAAGATATACCCTGCGTCCCTAACAAAGCTCGCTACCCTTTACCTGCTATTTCAAGCCTTAAGAAACAAACGCGTAACTTTCAGAACTATGTTTAGGGTATCGCAGAATGCAGCACAGCAGGTTCCATCTAAGTTAGGCCTTGCACCCGGTAGCATGATATCGGTGCGTCACTGCATTTTAGCGCTAGCTGTGAAATCGGCAAACGATATTGCTGTCGTCGTTGCCGAGGGTCTAGCTGGGAGTGTTCAAGCATTTTGCAAGCAGATGAACGAACTCCCTAAGCGTCTCGGAATGACTGGTACGGTTTTCAAAAACCCATCTGGTCTGTTTGATACAGGACATGTTTCCACAGCTGCCGACATCGCTAAATTAGGACTGGCGTTGCGCAGAGACTTCCCGGAGTACTGGCACTTTATGTCACTCAGAGAGTTCAGCCATGAAGGAACGAAGTACCAAACTCATTGCAGAATATTATCTCTGTGTGACGCAGCGGATGGAGCTAAGACCGGATTCGTAGCGCGCTCGGGATACAACCTGTTCGTGACTGCTAAGGATGTAATAACTGGTAGGTTCATATGCTCGGTTGTGATAGGTGAGCACTCCGCCATATCGCGGGACATGTTAGCTATGAGGTTAATAGGGAGGTATCTGTACACCGGGCCTAAGACTCCGCTATTCGAGCTAATCAGAAAGGATCTCAGTACCAGGATAAAGACCAAGCCAGGCATGGGAGTACCACCAAAGAGCTCACCTCGCAAATCTAAACAATCTTCACCTACCACGCCCGCCCTTCCTGTAGTTACACAAGCTGATGAGGCGATACAGATTGGAGGGGCAACAGGAGCGAAAATCGATGAAGCACCGATATCCAGGAGAGTCATCGAAGAGAGGAGCTGGTCTATCAATCCAAGCGAAGGTAACTGACATTGCTATTCAACAAACTGATTCCGAGCAAGCTGGTGGGCCCTGTAGGACTCGAACCTACGACAACTCCGTTATGAGCGGAGGGTTCTGACCAACTGAACTAAAGGCCCTGCAGGTAGGTAAATGATAGCAGCCTCAGTATGCCATAGTCAATAGGGTTCTCATATAGGGATTGACAACTAATTACGGGAAATAGTATAATCAGAGGATGTTGAACCGGAGTAACAAGAGAAAAGTATGGAGCGATGTAGGTATTGTGGGTGTGAGAAACTCAGAAAAGATGGG
>JAIRZU010000019.1 GCA_031267075.1 Holosporales bacterium | reverse complement strand
CCATCTTTTCTGAGTTTCTCACACCCACAATACCTACATCGCTCCATACTTTTCTCTTGTTACTCCGGTTCAACATCCTCTGATTATACTATTTCCCGTAATTAGTTGTCAATCCCCATTTTTCTCTGTACATAAAAACATACCGATCCTATCATTGATAATGGCACTGATCTTCATTGTGATTGTGGTCGAGCGCACCAGGAGGAAGAGGTAGGGAGCCTGCTGCCTTTACCAGTATCTTCTCACATAATGCTTTGAAAGCATCCCGTTTCTCGTATTCCCATCTAACCAGCGGGCCCAGGACCTCATGATGGGAGTCCCCGCTGATGTAACTGAACAACAGCTAGAAGAGCTCCACATCTCTGTACCTCCTAAGAGGGGTAAGGGGCTGGGTTATTCCGCACTAGGGTCATGGTCCGGAGGCATGCTGGGAACATGCTCAGACTCCTCCTCTGCCTGTTGGCGTTTGTAGTCTGCTCGTGCTCTGAGTGCTTCGCGTACTGCCTCTTCGCTACCGTATTGGTCCAGCACTTCCACCCTCTCTTGTCCAATGATCTGTCGTGGTCCTTTGCGTACAACTATCCTACTGCCCGCAAGTATGAAGCGGTGTTTGGTGTCGTTGTCCAGCCTGTCCAGGAGGTGCTGCTGCTCCTCGTTGGGAGGAGATACTAGTTGGCGTGGGGGGCGGGCTCTGAGTGCTGCGCGCACTGCTTCCTCGCCACCATACAAGTTTAGCGCCGTTTCTCTTTCTCCTTCTCGCATCGGTCCGCGTCCTCTGGGACGTACTTCAACTCCATTCTTTGTAAGTTTGAAGGTGTAGCATGCGTCATTCTCCACATCTTCCCATGTGGGTGAGGAGCCATCGTACATGGGGGGTTCTCTCTGTGGTGATGGAAGTGGTCCGGTGGCACCGGCTTCCCATACTGCTACCGTGGCTGTTAACCCCATCAGCATTATCATCCACTTTCTCATTCTCTTACTCCGCATATCATGCAATATTGTATATGCTACAATAATATCATGTATCAGTCAATGCATAAGATTCCTCTCACTGAGGTTTGGTGGGTAGCCACTTTCGGCATGGACTTTCGGCATGGTGCGGCATGGTACGAGGAGCCCCATAAAAATACGCCCATTGTTTGACAATGACATTTTCCCTGTGGTAACATGAGCCATAGCTTTTGGTTTGCGGTACCGTATGAGTACGCCTTTTATAAGATCATCAGATGTGCAGAGGCAGTGGATCCTCATAGATGCAGAGGAGATGGTGTTGGGCAGAATGGCCACTATTATAGCGAACATCCTTCGCGGGAAGAACAAGGCGTGCTTCACGCCAAACGCTGACTGCGGGGATTATGTTGTTGTGATAAATGCAGATAAGGTTGCACTGACCGGAAAGAAGCTAGATAACAAAAAGCACTATTGGCATTCTGGATATCCGGGAGGCATAAAGAACCGAACGATGAAGCAGCTACTAAATGAGAAGTGCCAAGACAAGGCGGTACGCAATGCCGTTAGAAGGATGATGTCAAAGGGACCGCTTACTAGACAGATTTTGTCTAAGCTAAAAGTTTATAAAGGCTCGGAGCATCCACATGAGGCTCAGCAGCCGAAGGTTCTTGATATTGCAGAACTTAATCGGAAGAACAGTCGGAGGGCAGGATCGTGAACGAAATCGTTAGTGATGTGGCGAACCTGGCTACCGTGGTTGCACCGATATCAGCTAAGAGAGAGCAAAAGCTCGATGCGTATGGCAGAGCGTATGCTACTGGGAAAAGAAAGAACTCCATAGCGCGCGTGTGGATTAAGCCTGGCTCCGGCAGAATTATCGTAAATGGAATTCCGCAGGATGAGTACTTCAAGAGGGCGGTTCTAAGTATGGTGATACAGCAGCCTCTCTCAACCGTCTCAAGAGATGGGCAGTACGATGTATACTGCACCGTTAAAGGTGGAGGGCTGTCTGGCCAGGCAGGTGCTGTTAAGCACGGCATAAGCAAAGCTCTAGATTGTTTCGAGCCTGATCTTCACGGCCTCCTAAAGCAAGTCGGATTCCTTACGAGAGACTCGAGGATTGTTGAGAGAAAGAAGTACGGCAGACGAAAAGCTCGCAGGATGTTCCAGTTCTCAAAGAGGTAGAATTATCGTGAGCGGCTCCGTAGGTTTCATGAAGCGATTTGGGATGCCAGTTATTTTCCTGGCCTCCCTTCTTTTCTCGCTTGTGTTTGGCGGGGCGCTTGCGTACGAAGTGAAGTCGTTCATGTATGCTGTGAGCCTCGTTACTAAGGAGCTGCTGGTATTCTCACTACCGTTTGTTGTCTTCGCTCTCATTTCCAACTCGATCATAAAGCTAGGAGCTAAGGCGTTGGGGTACGTAGTCGTGATAGTAGCCTTAGTCTGCGCTTCGAATTTCATGAACACTATGCTGTCGTACCTCATATCAACGAACATCTCGACCATTGATGTGAGCGCGATCAATGCAAATGCAGGTGGCGATCATGAGCTCTTCCCGATGTTTACGATGCAGCTTGGAACTCTGATCTCGAATGATATTGCGATTGTGTTTGGAGCGCTACTCGGATTAGGGATGGCGTTTTGGGGAGGTAGTAAGTCTGAGAAGCTTACCAGCATACTTAGTATTTTCACAGGATGGTTCTTCAAGGTTTTGGTGCCACTGATGCCGCTGTTCATAATGGGAACAGCTGTGAAGCTCCAGCATGACGGAATGCTAACGAGGATCTGCCAGCAGTACCTTCCGATTCTTCTGGTCTTTGTGGTTTCTGCGTATGGGTATGTAGTGGTGCAGTTTTTTGCTCTGGCTAGGTTTAGCGCTTCTAGATGCCTTGAGTACATCAGAAACGTATTCCCAGCCTTGGTAGCGGCGTTTGGATCTATGTCTAGTACAGTTGCAATGCCACTCTCAATCAAAGGAGCTGAGAAGAATCTGGACGATGGATGCAACGCTGGAATCATCATCCCTGCTACAGTCAATATCCATTTGGTAGGCGACTGCTTTTTCATACCGAGCATTGCAATCGCTGTTATGGTATCGTTTGGGATGCAGTGCCCTGGGCTCAGTGACTACCTGCCATTCGCTCTTCACTTCGTTCTTGCGAAGTTTGCTGTGGCTGCTGTTCCAGGTGGTGGCGTCTTGGTGATGCTGCCTGTGATGCAGAAATACCTGGGATTGTCCTCGGAAATGTTGGCTCTCGTAACAGCAGTATACGTCCTCTTCGATCCACTAATTACCACTTGCAATGTAGCTGGTAATGGAGCACTTGCCATCGCCTTCGAGAAGGTCGTATCTGCCTTGAAAAGAAAGAAGAAAGCAATCCACTAACCGATCCACGTAGATGGAGGAATAAATCATGAGTGATAATAGCAGTATCTCAAAACGTTCAAAATCAGGGCACATTGAATTTACGAAAGCGCACGTTAACGGAAACGACTTCGTGATAATTCACACCCCCCCTCCTTCCAACCCTTCAGAATCAGGATTATTGCTAGGAGACACGGAGCGGAGAAGCGGAGTGTACAAGGAGGTACATGAGCATTCGAGCACCGGATCGACGAAGGAAGAAACTGATTATGAATGGTTGAGTGCCGACAGTGTACGTGCCATTTCAGACAGACGTACTGGCATAGGCTGCGATCAGCTTCTGCTCGTTTGGAAGGATGAAAAATCGTCCTTAACTACAGTTACCATTTTTAACAACGATGGCACCAAAGCTAGCATGTGTGGGAATGGCATATGCGCAGTCGCCTACTGCATAGGGTACATGAATCTACCTCCTTCCAACCCTCCAGAATCAGAGTTATTGCTAGGAGACACGGAGCGGAGAAGCGGAGTGTACAAGGAGGTACATGAGCATTCGAGCACCGGCTCGACGCAGAAAGAAACTGATTATGGAGGGTTCCGGAAGGGGGCCATTTCTCTAATGGTAGAAGGTGGTTGTGAGTGTGCTGTAGAAGTCCATGGCCAAGAAGTTACGGCGCAAATCCCTATGCCGGTAGCGGATGGACGTGGGATAATTACGGTTGGGAATAAGCACCTTGTGAGACTTATGAGTGAAATTGGTGATGCTGATCGGATAGCGAAGAAGCACCCCGAATGCAATATCCACTTTGTGGCTGTAATTGATGATAACACGATCAGAGTTAAGACACTCGAGAGAGGAGCGGGGTGGACTAGGGCGTGTGGGAGTGGGGCTGTAGCATCGGTGTTTGGAAGTCTAATATCCCCGTCCACTAACCCTCCACAATCAGTTTCTTCCTTCGTCGATCCGGTGCTCGAATGCTCATGTACTCCTTTGTACACTCCGCTTCTCCGCTCCGTGTCTCCTAGCAATAATTCTGATTCTGAAGGGTTTGAAAGAGGGGGGGTATTAGGTGGAAGAATTAAGGTACTCCATGATGGAGGAACCTCTTTCGTTGAGATCATGGAGGATCATGTTAAGCTCACGGTAAGGCCGCAGATAGTTTTTAAGGGAGTGTGGAATGAGCAGAGTTCAGATTAGTCTAGATGCTATAGTAGCCGAGATCGGCGGCTCCCCAGATGGAGTTGGCTATGACGTATCGCTCACCAAAATCTACGATGAAATAAAGGATGCAAGGTTCGAGGAGGACCACAGCGTCTCGCTTGGAGTATGGGAGAGGGAGCTTAAGAGAGCTGACTGGGGCCTTGCTGAGAAGCTCGCATTTGAGGCGCTTGTAGAGAAATCCAAGGATCTCCAGATTGCTGGGTGGCTGATTGAGGCATTAGCCGTGTTAGATGGGTTCGATGGGATTCTGAACGGAGTCCAAATCTTGACCAAATTTGTTGAAGTGTTTTGGGAGAAGGGCTACCCAAAAACAGAAGATCTGCAATCTGACGAGGAGCAGAAGTTCAGGATTTTGGAATGGGTTTATGACGCCATTGCTCAAGCATCCAAGTTCGTTTCCTTCGCTTCAGGTGGCGGTGAGGGAGTTAACATTTACCAGTACGACTACGCTGTCGAGCTACGAAATACCGTAGCTAAGGCCAAGACGGCTGCCTCAAGGATTATGGAGAACGCCCAGAAGAATGGTGTGAAGACCGTAGAGGATATCAGCAATATCGTTTCCAATGCCTCGGCTAGTGATATCTCCAAACTACGCGAGACTATTGAGGCTATCAGTGGTGCAATCGATGAGTTTAAGAACATGCTTTCTGAAGCTTCTGGAACTCAGGCGAGTGGCGTGTTCCACGGCCTGCTAGGGAATTTAAAAAAGATCGAGAACGTTATGACGTATAATAGGAAAGCGCAGAGTGGAGGAGACAAGGTGCATATCATACCACCACAATCAGGGGACGAGTTCGGAATCGATTTCGACTCTAGAGATGCGATATATGATAAGGTTGATGCCATCGCAAAGAGACTGGCCGTCATCGAAAGGCACAGCCCGAGCTCATACATTCTGAGCCTTGTCGTATCGTGGAAGCATAAGAATCTGTTGGAAATCATGGATGATCTCAAGACTGGTAATTCGGAATCTCATAGGCTACTAAAAAGTTTAATCAGTTGAAAAAATTTGCTGTGAAGTTAACGAATTATTAATAAATTTCTCGTAGAATCAATACATCAGACGCAGATTCTGTGTGAGATTATGAAATATAAAATAAACATCAGCGGCCTCGCCTTATCACTCGTATTAGTTCAGTTCTGTGCCACAGATACGTATGGAGCCGCACCTGCTACGCCTCCTGCCGCAGCGCCCAATCCTGCGGCCCCAGATCCTACCGCTAGCGGTGCACCGGTTGCGACACCTGCACCCACTCCCGGGGCGACGGCGGCCTCCGGTGGTTCACCAGTCACGACACCGAGTGGCTCACCCGATGCGCCAAGCTCCTCCCCAGATGCTAGCTCGAGCACGCAGGGAACTTCCAGCTATATACAAGACATCCTTCCGGTGGAACTAGTACAAGCGCTAGTGAAGGTGATGAACCAGAGGAATCTCAGGGAGTACCGTGAGCTCATCGCGCGGAAAGACGGCAGGGGGGAAACATGGCTGGCATACGGGAACCTAAAATACGAAACACCTGGAGCGGACAGCACACAATCCAGTAAAACCCCCTTGGCCATCGGGTGCATAGCACGAACCTTCTACCCGACCAATCCTGGCCACGCAGATGGCGTTCGGCGGTTGCTCGCCAGGCAGCTCGAAGTGGACCCGTCAGCGCCCGGAGTGGCCAGACTCAAGAGTGCCCTCGAGGTTACGGGCTTGCTCGTGGAAACCTGCGGGCACCTCGCAGCCGGAAAGCCCCTCAAAGAGGATATAATCGCCTGGCTCGGCCGGATCGTCCAAATCATCGCACTCCCCGGAACGGGCCGCATCCTAGTCGATATCGACACAGTTAGCGCCGGACAAGCTGATAAGCTCATGCAACCGATCATCAAAAGCACCAAGGACCCAGCCGTGAAGGAATCAGCAAGTCGATACAACGCTGCGTGGAAAGACTACGAAAAGCAATACCCCCCCCTCTAACGACATCGAGTGACAAACCTGCACCGAGAGACCACACACGGACAGCCCACTCAGGTCACCTCAAGCTTATGAAAGTCAGTCATGAGGCCGAGGTAGATGTTTCTCAATTTCGTGAGGTCGGCTTCGGTGATGAATTCGTCTACGATGTGGGCTCCGGAGACTTGAGCGCCAACCTCGACGACATCTGTGATTTCCCTGATTGAGAGGGCATCTGAGTTGCCGCCATCTGTTCCGACGTCTGGCAGTTTGCCGATTACATTCCCCACCGCACCACGTACAAATTCTGTGAATGCCTCTCGGGAGCCGATGAATGGGTATCCTAGCCTCTCGAAGGTAGCAGTGATACCATCCGGCGTCTGCGAGATAATATGGGCTTCAAGGTCACTGATGCTCCAGTGATTGTTGAACCTAATGTTCAGTCTGGCGGTGGCAGTCTGCGGGATTACATTCCTCGTGTAATTTCCGACGTCAATCGATGTTAGCTCCACATCTGATGGAGCGAATGTCTCACTCCCGCTGTCGAGTTCTGTCGTCGTAAACGAGTGCAAGAACTGGACTAATGAGTGCAGGTGGTTTCCGAAGACTTTCCCATTTACGACGTGGCCCTGATAGCCGTATGATATGAAGTCTACGTTTAGGCTTCCTCTGCAGCCTACCTTAACGTACTCTCCAGATGCGCCATTGGAGCAGCTCTCACACAGCACGCACCCGGTAATCTTCTCATTAGATTCGCGGAGGAATTCGACTACTTGCCTCGTTCCATCTTTGCTCCCAATCTCCTCATCGCTAGTGAGGATTAGGCTGAGTGAAAATTCATACGATGTTGATGATGTGACGAAATCCTTGATTGCCATTAGGCACGACGAGAGGGGGCCCTTCATATCGTTGGTCCCTCTTCCGTACAGCCTACCATCTTTCTCGGTCAATGTAAAGGGGTCAGTAGCCCAGTTATCAAGTGGCGGCACAACGTCTATATGTCCTGCGAAACAGAGGTTCTTCTCGTGGCGTCCGAGCTTGGCGTAGAGATTCGATACGTCTCCGCACTGCAGTTTCGTGCAGACGAACCCTAGCTCCTCCAGGAAATTTGCACAGTAATCTATGGCGTCACTTCCATGTGGGGTTATCGTCTTGAAGCCTACTAAATCAGCTAGAAGTCTCTTATGGGAACGGTCCATTTGTACGTCGCAAGCGCCTTAGTGCCTGCCAATTTTACCACATTTGTCTTGCAAATTTTAAGCATTTCGCGCACACTCTGGAGGTGCAACTTTTTCAAAATGTAGCGTAATTATGCCAGAAAAGATAATAAACGTACAAGACGCTCTTCTGAATTATATCAGGAAAAACAAGGTCCCAGTTACTATTTTTTTGATGAATGGAGTGAAGATCACAGGGGTGGTCTCATGCTTTGACCATGGTTCTGTGATCGTCAAGAAGGATGGGTACATCCAGCTCGTTTACAAGCATGCAATCTCAACCTTCTCACCACATGGCTCAATCAATATTTTCGACTGGAATGTTCAGCAGCAAAACCCCTCTGGGAATAAGTGGAAATCACGCCAGCAGCGTGACAATGGAGAGGAGACGAGAGATGATGCTGAGCCGATGGACGATGATGAATTCGAAGAGTTTGAGATCGATGAAGAAGAGTGAGGATCTGCAGACATGGACTTCGACGTAGTCGTAATAGGTGGAGGCCCAGGCGGATATGTTTGTGCAATCAGAGCAGCGCAGCTTGGCCTGAAAGCAGCGATAGTTGAAAGGGATAGGCTCGGCGGAACATGCTTGAATATGGGGTGCATCCCCACGAAAGCCATGCTTCAGACTGCTAAGGTTAAGCACTACGTAGACCACGCATCTGAGTTCGGGATTGACTGCGAGTTTAGTGGGGTGAGACTGGATGCTATAGTGCAAAGATCGCTCGGGATCGTTTCAGGATTGAACTCTGGAGTTGCGGGCCTCGTGGAAAAGAATGGAATCTCCGTCATCAATGGTACCGCGAAGCTAAAGGATCGGAACACGGTGGCGGTTGAGGCTAATGGTGCATCCTCAGATGTTTCAGCGCAGAACATAGTGATTGCAACTGGAGCCTCACCTAGGATTCTGCCTGGAATCGACAGCTCACTAATGGAGCGTGGGCTGGTGTGGACATCGCAGGAAGCAGTGTTCCCGAAGAGCATCCCACACACAGTCCTTATCATCGGGTCTGGTGCCATCGGGGTAGAGTTAGCATCGTTCTACAACGCCTTCGGCTCCGACGTTACGATCGCTGAAATACAGGATAGAATCCTCATTCAGGAAGATTCTGAAATCGCCAGCTTCGCTCACAAGGCCTTCGTCAAGCATGGCATCAAAATAAAGGTTGGCACTCAGGTGGGTGATGTAGTAGAATACCATGGGCGGGTTATGGTTGGTTTCTCCAGAGCCCCGTCCAACCATCCGGAGTCTGAATCATTACAGAGCGGTGCAGAGCCCAGTAGCCACGCTGAGAACGGCGTCTTCGATGTCGTGATCCTTGCGATCGGAGTCGTACCCAATACATCAAATTTGAACCTAAACGAAATTGGCGTCGATACGTTCCCGAATGGAATTATCAAAGTTTCGGATCATATGGAGACCACCGTTAAAGGGATCTACGCTATAGGAGATGTCGTCTCCCCTCCATGGCTCGCACACAAAGCATCAAGAGAGGGAATCATAGCGGCAGAGAGCATAGCCAAGAAACCCACCGGCCACCTCAATCTCGAAACCATTCCATCATGCACGTACTCCAACCCACAAATCGCCTCCATTGGATTAACAGAGAGCAAGGCTAATGCTGCTGGGATGAAGGTGAAAATCGGAAGGTCTAGTTTTAGAGGAAATGGGAAAGCGCTTGCCACAGGAGAACCTGGAGGATTTGTTAAGGTCATATTCGGTGAGAGGTATGGTGAGTTGCTGGGGGCGCACATGATTGGGTACGAGGTCACCGAACTGCTACCTGTTTTTTCGTTAGCAATTTCTGCTGAGTTAACTGGAGCAGAGCTAATGGCGGCGATATTCCCGCACCCGACAATGTCTGAGTGCCTGCAGGAAGCGGTCTACGATGCGTTCGGCCTGGCCATCCACGGGTGATACTCATTCCAACTCGGTGGGGTCACCTAGAGGCCGGCAAAGCTCATGGCTTCTCTTAGGTGATCTGGATTGCTGAAGACTGCAGCGATCAGAGGCCAGTTCTTGCGGATCCACGTCGAGCGTGAGGCAGTACGCGTGAGTGCGGTGTTGCTCATGAGGCGGATTGTTGGGTTGATACGCATGGCGTATTCAGCTAATTTGTTCAGGACGTATGATTGTGGTATGCAGCCGAGCATCCGGAGCATGCTGTTGTCGTACTGGCCAATGGGAGCCTCCCGGTACCGCTGTAGCGTGCGCATTACCTTACGCAGCGTTGCTGGGTCATTCACGGCTTGGAAATATGCGGCACTATACTGGTTGATGTGTTCTACCATCGCTGCGTAGTTGCGCCTTTCCTGGCGACCAGGTTGTGCTGTTGAGTTCGGTCCGGTGTACCGGCTGGTGATCGCTGCAAGGCGCGCGTTGATTTTCTCTAAGGCCAACTTCGTTGGGCGCTCCTGGTTGAGCGAGCAGAGATATTCGTAGAACGTTCCTCGTTGGGCACCATGCGGCGTGGCGGGTATTTGTGGCGGACTCAGGTGCTCGCTCGTGTAATCGTCGAGATTTAGTACGGGTGTATCTGCGCCATCGCCGAGGAGGCCGTCCATCCAGCGGAGGTCGGTACCAGGCGGTGGATTGCTTGTGCCTCTGTCGAAGAGGGCATCTCCCCAGTGGAGGTAGGGGTCCTCGTAGCGGTCAGCAGACGGTTCTCCTCCTGCGGCATCGGCTAGATCTGTACCGGTGGCTAACATCAGCACACTCTGGATTACCTGTCTAATCATTGTCGTGCTACCTACATTCCCCATTAACACATATTACCAAAACCTCTTTCGTTTGCAATATTAAATTAGCGGTCTACGATGCGTTCGGCCTAGCCATCCATAGCTGATACTCATTCCAACTCGGTGGGGTCACCCCCTAGCGACGGGCAAAGCTCATGGCTTCTCTTAGCTGATCTGGGTCCTCTTTGGTCTGCTACTCTCGCCGTGCCTGTGGTCTGGGGGTGGTTGGGGACTCATGTACCAAGCGCGCTGGGGAAGTCCTTTTGCCTGATTATGGCACCTGTTCGGAGCTGGATGAGCTTCTGCCTTGTAGCCTGGTCGGGGTGTCCGTACGTGGCGGCATTGAATGCTATTTCATTTTTGACCCTTAGTTCCGTAGCGGTCGAGGTCACTCGCTCTTTGATGGCGTCCCATTGCTGCTCGCCGTCCATCCCGTCGTCGCTGGCTATTTGTGTTATATCGTCGCGCAACAGTCCTATGTCTGGGTTTGTTTTTAGCTCATTTTCCACCTCGTATTCCGTCTTTGGTCTTGGCGGTGGCGGCGGTGGCGGTGGTGGTGGGATCTCCACAGCGTGTGGCATGACGGCTTGAACTTGGTCTCTGCCGTGCCTCACGGCTGCCCAGAATCGTTCCCTCTCCGCCTGGGGCATGCCCTGGATGTCTAGGTGGCTGATTATGTACCGCAGGCATTGAGACGGGGACCAGCGCGTTATGGATGCTGCATTGGAACATACGTTGGCTATCAGCGTCCATATGTCCTGTGGAGTTGCGGTGTTGTTTCGCACAGCTCTAGTAATCAGGGCGGCCGAGGTCTTGTGAGGGTCGTGCTTGGGTGTCACTCGTGTGGGGAACTGTCCGATCTGGTTTGGGAGCAGTCTGATCTGGTTCGGGATCACCCCGAGTTGAATCAGGCACCCTGTCGTTGAACTGCCGAGGAATCGCGTGAGTGCGTCCTCGAACATTGGGTATCCTCTCTCAGTCACGAGTACTGTTGGTCCCTCACCTGAGTACTCGTACTTCCCCTCTAGCCATCGCTCGCCGATTACACTGAACCTCTTATCAGCGCTACTGATTGTTATTACTTCGTCTAGCTTCGTGTTTGTGGGATCGTACTGGTATATCTGCACCAGTGTGTGTTGGCCGTTGGGAAGGGTCATCGTAGTTTCGTCATACTGTCGGACGACTCTAGGTTGGTTGACAAAAGCTTGGTGCGGGCTGAAACATTTATGCTGGTCGAGTGCGTTCGGGTCGATCCATGCTGGGAGTTTCGGTGTGTTCGCCAGCTCTTGCGGCGTCAGGTCGCCTGGCTCGGCGCTGGCCGCTGGTGGGCTTGTAGCTCCTGCTATTCCGATTGCCGTGTATATTGTCAATAGTATTTGTAGATATTTCTTCATTAGGGTTCCTCCCTTAAAGGTTAATCTCTAGATATATGATACAGTGGGAAGGGTTAAAAAATAGTTAACGGAAGAGATTATTTTGCACATGGGCGTAAAAATAATTTGCACCTCAGGGCGGCGCCATCCTATCATGGACACATGAGGGGGGTGATCCAACCTCCCGGGAAAATATCATCTCCCTCAAAAATAATTTCATCCGTTAACTATTTTTTAACCCTTCACGTGCTAACCTACTTATAGAATCTTTATCCTCTAAGGGGAGGGGAACCTGTACCAGTTGGAGGAACGGTACTTGGACAACTCAGAAACATAGCCAGAGCAATAGGGCAGGATGCAACTGGCGGCATAGCTAACCCTAATGAACCAACCCTAGCTTTACGAGTAACTGCAATCGAAAGACAGTTAGTCGTGCTCGGCGAGCTGCTAGGGGTATCAGCTACGGTAACTAGTGGTGGTGGGAGCAAAGCAGACGAATCCCCACCCCCAACAGGAATATTCCTATTCACACACCAGCAGTACCTGACCAACGGAGCAATGCAGCTGGTAACAGACATATATAATTCCAGGAGATACCAGGCATTCACACGGTATGTTTTAGAGGGGATAGTGCAGCAGCAACTTGAGGAATCAGATGGTAACACGACAC
>JAIRZU010000033.1 GCA_031267075.1 Holosporales bacterium | reverse complement strand
AAGCAGAGCTGGTGAGAGCGGCTTCATTTCACATAACAGACTTCCAAACATATCTATCCCAGAGTTGAGTTAACTTACGCTTAGGGAAGCATGGGGGTCTGATAATCAACCATAAAATTAGGAGGTAAATCAAAATGCCAAGCATACTATCTACACTACACAAAAAGGTCATCTTACTCGAACGTAATATGAATGTAACAGCAACCACAATCAACATGTACAATGAGGTTTTAACAACGAGAGGCTCTGTGAAGAGTATCGGGGAAATGAAGGAGGCGAGCGTCTTTGAGGTGATAATCATCAAGCCTCCACCCCAGTTTAAGGATAGACAAATCTCTGCAATGCGATGAGGGGTGCTATGCATTCAAGACGTATTTGAAGGATTATAGAGGGAGGTACTTGAAAGGCCTCGCAGAATGGGCTGGGTAATATTCAGAAAATAATGTAGACAACAAACGATAAGCGCGCTACAATAGCGCAAGTGTATTAAATATGGAGAATCCCAACATGAATTACAGCAACACAAGACACTATCTGGGACGTATGACACGGAGAACCAAGGTAGTCAGCCATTCAAAACAGATGTTAGAACGGATGCCCAAGCTGTGGTGCATCGTTGCTGAATATGATGGCTGGATCAAGTTGAGTGATGACGCTTCATCTATCTTTGGCTGAAAACTCTCGAATGCGGTATACAGCCTCAAGAATGTCACCTACGACTTTATGCTGTATCTCTTATTGAACTTGCTGATTTGGCCTGCGGAGTCTACAAGCTTCCTTCCAGCTCCAGTCCATGCAGGATGCGTCAGAGGATCGATATCAAGGTTTATAGTATCCCCTTCCTTCCCATATACGGACTTCGTCTCGAACGTCTCTCCGTTCGTTAGGGCGACCAGGATAGTGTGATAATCTGGGTGAATATTTTTTTTCATACGGCACCAAAAAAGTTATTTCATATGGTCAGAAAAAAGAGTACGCTTGTATCATATTGCGATTCGCGCAAGAGGTCAACTGGTTTCTTCGCGCCGCGCAAGGTTCTCATGTAAATTTTGTATTAAGGATAAAAATGAATCTTCAAGAACTAAAATTAAAACCACTGTCCGCTTTGCTGGATTATGCCGCTGAGCACAATGTTGAAAATCCGCACACTATGAGGAAACAGGATCTTGTTTTCTCGATACTAAAGAAAGTCTCGGAGGCCGATATCCCCATATCAAGTATGGGCGTTTTAGAGATCCTCCAAGAAGGGTTTGGGTTCCTTAGGTCTCCGGAATCCAACTATCTCCCGGGACCGGACGATGTGTACGTCTCCCCTTCGTTTGTTAAGAGATTTGGCCTGAAGACTGGTGATACAGTCGAGTGCCAGATCAAGGCGCCGAAGGAGTCTGAGAGGTATTTCTCGGTCACAAGGATTACGGCTGTGAATTTCGAGGATACTGAGAATATCAGGCGCCGTACGAACTTCGATAACCTAACCCCGCTGTATCCAGATTCGATGCTGAGTTTGGAGTTACCTAATGAGACGAAGAGTGGCGGAGCATGCCTTACACAGAGGGTGATTGACCTGGTAGCGCCGATAGGAAAGGGGCAGAGAGCCTTGATAGTTGCGCCACCCAGAACCGGGAAGACTGTCATGCTCCAGACAATCGCCAAGTCGATCACGACTAAATTTCCGGATGTGTACCTCATAGTCCTGCTGATCGACGAGAGACCTGAAGAGGTGACGGATATGCAGAGGTCAGTTGACGGAGAGGTAATCAGCTCAACATTCGACGAACCGGCTTCGAGGCACGTTCAGGTAACGGAAATGATAATCGAAAAGGCGAAGCGGCTGGTGGAACATAAGAGAGATGTCGTAATCCTCCTAGACTCCATAACGAGATTGGCGAGGGCTTACAATACGGTCGTCCCCTCATCTGGAAAGGTTCTAACTGGTGGTATAGATTCAAACGCCCTCCAGAGGCCAAAGAGGTTTTTTGGGGCGGCTAGGAATACGGAGGATGGCGGCTCTCTCACCATCATAGCTACAGCCCTCGTTGAGACTGGCTCTAGGATGGATGATGTGATCTTCGAGGAGTTCAAGGGAACTGGTAACTCTGAGATAATCTTGGATAGGAAGCTGTCAGATAAACGGGTCTTCCCAGCGATAGATATCAATAGGTCTGGAACTCGCAAGGAGGAACTTCTCGTGAAGGATAAGGCGAAGATGTCAAAGATGTGGATACTGAGGCGCATCCTAAATCCAATGGGAACGACGGAAGCCATGGAGTTCCTCGTCGAGAAACTCAAGTTCTCCAAGACGAATGATGACTTCTTTAACTCGATGAATGCGTAAATATACCTCTTGCCAAACCATCCACAATCAGTTTCTTCATGCGCCGATCCGGTGCTCGAGTTACTCAGCGGGTTCTCTCAGAGATTCTGGTTTTGAAGGGTTTTTGGCAGGAGTTAGCGGAAAACCTGCCGAGAATTTATTTTCCAAAATTAACGGTTTTTTAACTTTTTTGTGCTACCCTAGGGCCATCCCTAACCCCCGCCCGCCTCTGTGGGGATCAGCACCTCACCACTCGCGCCTATGCAACGGCATAGCCTCAGCATATCATAAAAAGATTTAAAAAACGTTAACGCGTTCTTGATAAGGAGAGATATGCCGTGGATAAGTGGGGTATGAGGATTTATATTTTCTACAGGAGGAGATACTTCTTGCATTTCGTAGAGATGTTGAGGGGGGGGGGATTTTGATAAGTTCTGATTCTGAAGGTTTTGAGAGGGGTCCAGTGACATATCGAACCTACACCCCGCAGAGGGCGGCTACAGCTGAGTTTACAAGATCTGCCGATTCCGCCTCAATCAATATTCTGACGACGGGTTCAGTTCCAGATTTTCTGATGATGACTCGGCCAGCCTGGCCGACGATACTCTCTCCCAGTTCCCTGCACCTCTCCAGGGATTGGCATGAGTCAATTGGGATACTCCTCATCATGTTTGGCAATGGAGTATACAGGTTTCTGATTGAGCTTGCTCGTATCCCTTCAGTCCTGATGTATGCCAGGATTTGAAGGGCGGCCACTATCCCATCCCCAGTCGATGAGTAGTCAATTGGGATTATATGGCCAGATTGCTCACCGCCGATGTTAGCACCGATTTCAAGCATCTTCTGCAGAACGTATTTATCGCCGACATCCGTCCTCACCAGATTTAGCCCTATTGAATTGAGGTACCTCTCCATGCCGAGGTTCGACATGATCGTCGCGACTACCGTGTTACCCTGCAGTTTCTCGGTGCGTTGCCATGATGTAGCAATTGCAGCCAGGAGGTAATCTCCATCAATCATGTTACCAGTTTCATCAACGATTGCAACCCTGTCGGCATCGCCATCGAGAGCTATCCCGATACAGGCTCCACTGTCTAGAACTGCCTTTTGCAGCCGCGTCGTATCTACTACCCCGCAGCCTTTGTTTATGTTCAATCCATCCGGGGAATTCCCAACCTTGATCACATCGGCACCGAGCTCCCAGAGCACTTGGGGAGCCACTTTGTAAGCGGCACCGTTTGCAGTATCGACTGCTATCTTCATGCCTGCTAGACTCAGCTCCCTTGGGAATGACCGCTTGGCAAATTCAACGTACCGGCCAGCGGCTCCATCGAGTCTCCAGGCCTTTCCCATAGTTTCGGTTTGCGTTAGCTTCTGCTGCCCCCAGAACATGTCGCTGATTTTCATCTCATCATCAACGGTGATTTTGAAGCCGTCAGCATTGAAGAACTTAATTCCGTTATCCTGGTATGGGTTGTGGGATGCTGATATTACTACCCCCAGATCAGCCCTGAGAGATTTCGTAATGAAGGCAACTCCTGGAGTTGGGATCGGGCCAAGCAACATCACATTCGCTCCTGCAGCTATGAAGCCTGCCGTTAGGGCTGGCTCTAGCATATACCCAGATAGCCTCGTATCCTTGCCTATGACTACCGTGAATTTGCTACCAGCGGTTTTGCGCTTCGCCTCGCTGTAGTAGTTAGCAGCTGAGACCGCCAGTTTCATCGCATTCTCAGGAGTTATAAAGCCTTCATTCGCTCGCCCCCTAACTCCATCAGTCCCAAAGATGTTGCTCCGCATTCCTGTATTCTAACCACACACCTCAGCTGCCGGCATTGTAGCACAGGATTCGGCCGCAGCGTACCCCTGAGCTATTCTCCCGGCAGGAGTGAGTACCATAGGGGCACTCACTCTCGCTGAGCTGTAGATACCGCTTACTTCTGGCTGTCGAACATGGTGTTGGCCCGTTCGAATGGTGTGCGTAAGTTCGCGTCGTATACATACGTCGCGATCGTGTAGTACAGTGCTCCGATCCTTTCTCTCGCTTGCTGAACCTGCTCCTTGCACTCTGCTATTTCCGCGTTATATGCTATGGCTCGGTCTATCTCTCCGTTGTATCTTGTTGCTGCGTCGTTGTAGGTTTGGATGTTGCCGTTGTATTGTTGGACTAGTTCATTATGGGCTTCAGCTACCTCGTCGTAGCCTGTCGCTTGTGGGCCGCTGTATCCCCTGTCTCCACTCGACGGCAATGTTGTCCACTCTTCCAGTAGTATGGGCAGTTTGAGGCCGACGTCTTTCTCGTCTCCTACTTTGGCCAGCATCCTATCAACTTCTCGCAGGCCATAGGCTGTCTCCAATATGCTGGTGATGTGTGCTAGGGCAGCATCGTACTTCGTTTTATCGCCCCCGGTCAGTCCCGCCCCCGAGGGTATGTTGTACGGTTCGAGTGCCTCGGCTATCGTGTCTTCCGGGATCGCCAGCCGCACGCTGTTCACGTCGTTTGCTGCTGCTGACATTCCAATTGCTCTGATCACACCCTCACAGCTATCGATCAACTCTTTTAACGTGTCCGCAAAATTGGCAGTAGTGACGGTCTGGCCAATTAGCTCGAAGCCTGTGGTCTGTCTGTACAGTGTGCCTACGCTGTTGATTGCGCTGTACCAGAGTGTTCCTCGGTCTGTCTGAACCACAGCCATGAACAGGGGCGTGGCCACTCTCGTGACTTTTGAGGTATTTCCTGTAATGTAGGGGTTGATGGTTCTTAGCGGGCCATTCGACTGGAAGACCACTGTAAGGAGGATGTCAGGAGCTATTTCTGCAAGTTCGTCAGGTAGGCCGATAATAGCTTTGCTAATTGCTCTCACCGCTCTGAAGACGGTGTCCTTTACCCAGTCGGAGCCACCACCGCCACCGATTTGCGAGATTGCTTGGAATAGCGTTCTGGGAATGCTCACACCCCTTCCCATCACTTTGGGCACCACTGCTCCTAGCACATCCTCAACTAAAGATCTCTCTCTCTCTCTCTAGAACTCCGCGGCTCCCGTACACTTCCGCTGCTTCCATACACCTCTGTCATTCCTGTAACACACAGTGCTACCACCAATCCTGCTATCATTTTGCTTTTCATTAGGATTCCTCCCGCTTTAAAAAATTTTGCGCTTCCTCGCATGTAATATGCTACCTGAAAAAGGTTTCTAAAAAGTTAAAGTTTGAAATTATTTTGAGGTGATATGTTACGCGTTTCCCCTATCGTTCTCCTTCAGTTGCCAGTTCATTTCGAGCCCGGAGTCCCAGTAATTTTAGGTGGCTTAGTGGGGGAGGGATGTGTATACTGATAGCGATGTTCCCCCACATTTTGAAGTTTTTTTATGAATTTATTCCGCAAGGCCATAGTTGCCGGTTTCGCGATATTCTCCATGTTATTCGGATCCGGAAATCTGATATTCCCACTTACTCTTGGACGAGAGTTTTGCGTTAACTGGGATATGGCTTTGGTTGGATGGATATGTGCTGCAGTCATTATTCCGCTCGGCGGATATTTCGGAGCTGGGTTGTTTAATGCTGAGTACAAGAAGTACCTCGCGCCAGTCGGGAAGCATGTCACTATGATATTGATGTTTATGATAATGATTGTCGTAGGCCCATTCGGCGCTGTCGCCAGGAATGTCAATGTGTCATTCGGAGGGATGCACGTCGTCATGCCGGAGCTCGCGAACTTTGCTTTCAACGCTGTGTACTGCACGCTAATGGTTTTGTTTGCCTGGAATCCCGGGAAGCTCGTTGAGCTCATTGGTATCATTTTCACACCTCTCAAGTTTGGTGGAGTTGCCATAGTGCTAATAG
>JAIRZU010000032.1 GCA_031267075.1 Holosporales bacterium | reverse complement strand
TTTTATCAATTCCCACTGATTATCGGTTAAATCACTCTGGTATGCCATGTCAGGCCTCGTTTTTTACAGCAACATTTCACATTCTACCAAAGTTTTATCTCTTCATGAAGACTGGTTCTTACTTCAGGCGGCGGCCTCGTAGCGTCTCTCTCTATTTTTGTTGATGACCAAGCACGATAGGGCGGCGTTCATTATCAACGATGTAGCCGTTCTGAATGGATCGACCACAGGGTCGATAATTATCAGCAATGCAAGCATTGAATCTATTGGGAGGTTAAGTGGGTCTAGTACCATTGACACCATACCGATGGCGATGATTCCTGATACCCCCGTTGCCGCGAAGCTAACTATCACAGAGCCAGCTATTATGAAGACGTACTGGTATATCGATAATGGTTCATTATAAAGGGCGGCGATGAAGACGGCGATGAAGGCGTAGTAGGCAACGTTGCCGACTCTGCACATTGTTACCCCAAGCGGGATTTCGATATTCACAGCATTCTCAGCGAGCTTAAATTCACTCACCAACGCCGTTATTAGAAATGGGATGGTTGCTTGGTTGCTGCATGTGGAGAAGGCTATAACAACCGGGTCCTTCAGGCCGGCTAACGATGATGTTATCTTCACGGGGCTATAGATTATGAGAAGCAGTATCGCGAGGATTATCAATCCTAGGAAGCCTAAGATCACACTGATGCAAAACTCCTTCATCGACATGAGGACGTCGGGATTTATCCTGGCGATGTTGCTTGTGATCGTGAAGAACAACCCAAGCGGGAGGATCTTAACTGGAATGTCTAGCACCCTTTTGAACAGAACCATCATGACGTCCAGGGCCTTGAGGGCCATGCCTCTCTTCCTATTATCCAGCGCAGCGATAGCGACTCCGCACAGGATTGATAGCGATAGAATCTGGATTATGCTTCCATTTGCGAAGGCTTCAAAGGGGTTCTTCGGGAGTAGTGCAGCTATGAAATCTAGGATCGAGAAGCTCTGAGCAGAGTCGAGTATGTCTGTGTACGATAGGGTCAGCATCGACTTTTGCATATCCTGGAATATCATGTTTGATACCTCTGCTGACTTCGAGAGCGAATCCCCAGGGTTCATAAGGACGCAGACGAGACAGCCTATAATCCCAGCGCAGATGAGGGCCAAGAAGAACATGATAATGGTCCTCGAGATTTTAATCCCACTCTCCTTGTCGGTGATGATCTTGGTGATGTTATACGTTATGGACGCGAATATGATCGGGATGACTGGGATGAATATCAGGGTCAGGAATATGTCACTGGCTGGCTTCACTGACTTCCCAAACTCAGGGAATGTGAGGCCGACGGTTATTGAAATCATCAACGTGAGTATCGTAACGATCCCTTTGCTAGATTTCGATGAAGTCTTCACAGCTGCTTGTACCATAATATTCTCCTCTAACTACTTGGTGGTCAACCTATTGATGCCATTCCACTCTTTGCCATCTTCCCCATCCATGAGCTCACTGCAGATCTTCATGACTGGGGCTATAGCATGCGCTCTGTCCGGGAAATTCTCGGAAATCACTTCATACATTTTCAGTGCATCCTGGAAGCGGCCAGCCTGATACAGCTCGAAGGCCTCCTTGGATTTCGATGACAATTCTATGAAGCGGTAATAGTTCTCATTCTCGGCCTGCCGCATCTCGCACAGTGGCTCATAAACGACGATTCCGCCTGTCCTACCTTTAACGGCCACCCTATCAATAACCCTGAACAAGATCTGTTCGCGAGCCGTTGCTTCAACTGTTTCCGATACTAGGATTCGGGTCCCATATATCTTGTTCACTCCCTCAAGGCGGGAGGCAATGTTCACTGAATCACCGATCGCCGTGAAGTTCATTCTGTCGCGAGAGCCTATGTTGCCTACGATGGCCTGGCCAGTATGTAGCCCAACTCTAGTTGGAAGCGGAGGCTTCCCTAGCGGAATCCACTTCTCTTTCATATGCTCAATGAGAGCGACACACTCGAGCGCGGTATGGCAGGCGCTTGCAACTTGAGATGGATCAGGTTCGAGTGCTCCCCACATCGCCATGATTGAGTCTCCTATGTACTTGTCGATGATGCCGTTGTTCTCGACGATCTTCTTGGTTAGCTCGTCGAAGTACTCAGACAGGTGCATCATCAGGTACTCAGCCGGAAGCTTCTCTGACACCGTTGAAAATTTCTCGATATCCGTGAACATCATGGTGACCTCGGCGGTCTGGCCACCGATTACTGGTTGGACACCATCAACAAGCAATTTCCTGACTAGCGTCTTCGGTGCATATTTGGAGAACGTAGCGACGCTCAATCTCATGGAATTCATGGAGCTCGCAAGCTCTCGAATCTCGAAGATATTGGAGTTTATCGCGACTGGCTCTTCCTCAATATCCATGCGCTCGATAGCATGAGCGTATTCTCCAAGCTTCGATATCGGATTCGATATTCGTCTCGATAGAACGTACACAACAACGACAGCGACGAGGAAAATTGCGATAGATATGAGCAGCATATCTCTCTTAACATTTTCAAAGTCTTCCGTGAAATCTGACTGTGGGGTAATGATCAGAACTGATACCGGGAGCTTCTTCAACTTCTGTACAGTGGCGACATGCTGAATCTCATTTGCCTTGAATGTAACGTGGATATCCCCCGTGCTGAAGAGGGCTTTTATGGCGTTCGCTAAGACTGGATCATCTGTGGAATTTGCAGATTGCAATGCTGTCGTTTGCTCCTCATTTCCCTTGAGTGGCTTGTCCGCTGTTGTTGAGCATAGGATTTCCTGCTTGGCATTGATGAGGTAGATCCTCGAGTTGTCGCTTATCTTGATTTCCTTCAGGAGTGGCTCAACGCAGGAGAATGCGAAGTCGACACTGATGACCCCGATTGCGTTCCCTTTAGGATCATACCCAAGAGGCTTCGATAACGTGATTCCTGGTACCATCGTCGAGGCAAAGACGTACTCATCGCTCCACGTCATTGCTCTGTTGAGTTCAGCCTTTACATACCAATCACGCTTGTTGAAGTCACTGGTAGGCGTCGCTATCGTTTCACTCTTAGCGAGGCTAGCATCGTCACTCAGGTACCCCCACGTTTCGACGAGATTATTGCTTTCAGGCGCATGCTGAACTTTACGGATAACGTACTTGACATATGTCGGTAGTGGAGCTTCCTTATTGTTCTTGAAGCTTGAAAGCCCACTCGTGGTCCTGGCCTGCAGGAACGAGCCGTCACTCAGGGCGATATAGAGACTCATGATGTTAGGGATTCTTCTGACGCTCTCCAGCAGAACATCACTGAAGCAATCGAGGCGCGTTCCCTTCTCGGCGTTGTACTGTTTGGAGATCACGTTCACAATCGTTTCAAGTTCGTTGAAGTAGGCGTCGATGCGGCTCGTAACGGTTGTAGCAAGTTTCTTGGAGAAGTAGTTCTTTTCGAACTTCAGCACTGCGTTTATGTTCTCCTTGGTGGAGTACAGCACCTCGGACATAATCGTTATGCAAATTAGTATGGAGAATGCTACCAGTATGTCTACGCTCAGCCTTCTGCTCCTGGTTATTTTCATTTCGAGTACCCGCTATATTTGTGGATCAGATTGTTGATCTGCGGCTGCTCTTTGAGCTTGATATTCAGGTGCCTATTCACCCATTCGCACAGGCTTGCATTCTTGCTATGTACAACTGCTGCGTATGAGTCCGCATGGTCCTTGAGGGCTATCGGTAGCAGCTCAAGACAGTACCTCGGGTGCTCATATAGCAGGAGGTTGATAACAACTGTATCTCTGACAGTCGCAGAGTATTTGTTGCTCCTCAGCTTCTTGATAATCTCATCCCAGTCTGCTTCCGACACAACCTTTGCATTGGTTGAAAACTGGCGGGCATTGTACTCATAGCTAGTATCTTTATGGCCCGCAATCAGAGCATCCTTGTTCGCGAACAGCTCGTCCAACGTGTGGACTCCCAGTTTCTTCATGGCCATCCTATTCACTAGCACACACAGATCCGACGTTACGTATGGGTCTGTATATAGCACCTTAGCACTACGCTCATCTGTGTACGATATCTTTGAGATCCCGATATCTCCCTTATTTGCCGCAATCGCATCCACGATGTCGTCGCATGTTTCATAAATCATTCTCATTGTGAGTTTGACGCCGAGGCTGTCTGCTATCGACTTAGCAAACTCTATATCTTCTCCTATGTACCCCTTATCCGTCTTCATCTGAAATAGCGGGGTGTTGCCCTTGCGCCTCGTAAGCACGATGAGCTCACCGCGTCTCACAATGTCCGCTATATCACCAAAAATCTTATCATCGTCAGCTCCCGGTGGGGGAGGATCCATCTGGTAGTTGATGTTCTCGTGTGAGAATTTATCTAGGTCTGCAGGACTAATGCTCGCCTTCTGTTCATCCGTCTTTCTAGTCTCAGGTTTGAAACTGTACATGACGACGCCACATGCGACGAGCGTTAGCAACACAAGCAAAATCTTTGCTATCTTCATTCTTCGTTTCATCACGACACACTACTCCACATTATCAAGCGTACCGGAAATATGTTAATTTTCAGTTAATTTTTAGTAAAAAATTTGTCGCAGCTAGAAATAATCTGGAGAGTTTCCAAAACAACAACTCACCGGCTAAAAGCCTGTGGGTTGTCCTTCTCTCAAAAGTCAACCGTATTTTTATCCTCGCATGCATGAGCTAAGAATGTGTGGATAACCTCATAGGTTACCCACCACATCCTTGCTCACAACAACAACATCTTGGAGTTCAGGATAATGAGTAGTTTCCTAGCTACAGCAACAACAGCCACCTTCCCTGCTTTCCCCTCATCTCTCAACCTCTGATAGAACTCTCTTAGTACCTCATTACTCTTGATGCATTATTAGACTGCCTTTCAACCCCTTCAGAATCTCTAAGAGAGCCCGCTGGGTAACTCGAGTAGCGGATCGATGCCGATTGTGGAGAGTTACGAAATAGACCTAATAGCATTGTGGGCTGCTGCTGTTAGGTGGTATGATCTGCGTATCTGTTGGGTTTTGTTGGATTGCGTTCCAATCATGTCAGGGCATAATCAGTTGTGTGCGCGGCCGAAGTGGATTAGGGCTAAGGCATCTGATTCATCGTTTGAGGATACGATTGAGGTTGTGAGGGCCAACAAGGTATGCACCGTTTGTGAGGAGGCGCTATGTCCAAACATCGGCGAATGCTGGCGAAACAAGACAGCGACATTTTTAATAATGGGAGATACATGCACGAGAGCCTGTGGGTTTTGCAATATCAAATCCGGGTGTCCGTCAGCACTTGATCCATCTGAACCACACAGAGTTGCCGACACAATCAAGGCACTCGGGATAAAGTACGCAGTTGTAACATCCGTTACGAGAGACGACCTACCTGATGGTGGGGCCTCTCATTTTGCCGATGTGATAGCGGCGATTAGAGAAACCGTACCAGATGTGAGGGTTGAGGTTTTGACTCCTGACTTCAAAGGTTCACACGCAGCTCTAGAGGTGATCTCTAATGCGGCTCCCGACGTGTTCGCCCACAACATAGAGATTGTGAGGAGGTTGCATAGTCAGGTTAAGAGGCCGCCATCAAACTACGATACATCACTCCTCGTTCTCAAGACTATGAAGGAGATCCGCAAGGACGCTATTACAAAGACTGGTCTGATAGTGGGGGTAGGTGAAAGCGATGCTGATGTTCGAGAAACCATACATGACGTCTCAGCTCACAATGTGGATATCCTTACAATTGGACAGTACCTTACTCCAACGACAGCTCACCACCCAATCGCCAGATACGTGACTATTGAGGAGTTCAACGAATACAGGAGCTACGGTGAGGAGCTAGGAGTCAACGTCATCGCCGGACCGCTAGTGAGATCATCTTACAATGCCGTTGAGGCCTACGAGCAGGTATGTCGCCAGAGGTAGTACTGTACTCAGTAGCCGCGATCTCTGGAATGGTGATAGCCGTGCAAGATGTGATGAGTGGGAAAGTCGGGCTAATCCCATTGTTATGTTTCCTCACAGCATGCATGGCAATCGCCTGCTTCAGAAGAGAGTGCCACTTGGGTCTCGTACTCATACTGACCATCGTAGGAGGTTCGTTGTTTCTAGTGAAGAGATCTCACGCGCTTGGGCTAGCTGATTATGTTGTAGGCTCTGCACTCTCGGTTATTCTGCAGGACTCCCACCTGTGCACGTTTCTCATAATATGTGGAGCACTTGGAATTGCAGCGCATATCATCCTCTCCTCAAACAAGATTCCTTTCACTCCGATAATGCTACTGGCCTACGTTGTGACCAACATTGTCATGTAACTCAGGCTTCGCCTGCTGTGAGGCGTTTTCTCTCGGATATCCTGGCGCTCTTCACCGGAACGCCTCTGCCTCCACAAATTCTGATTCTGGAGGGCACTGAGAGTTAAGGACCAGATTGAATGGCCTGAGCTTGCTGGGCTATGTAGGCCACTGCTTCTCTCACGAGCGGCTCTCCAAATTCGTACATCGTCAGTAACATTGCCTTCTTGCTCCTGTGTTCTATGCGAAGTATTCTTTTGCCCTTGAGCGAGTGAAAAGCACCCCACTGATCCTGTATTGCCTGTGCTCTCTCTGGGTTCTGCTCAATAAGGACGTTGAGTATATCTAGCAGCCGTGGATGATAGGCTTTCGCTTCGCCGACCCACTCCAGCACACAACGCTTAACGCATTGGCATGCTTGTTCAAGTTCAGAGGGGAGGCTCTCTCGTCCGCAGACCAGTTTGTATCTCTCCTCTAGCGTCACGCGCATTTTCGCTTTCTCTGATTCCGTTGTCTGGGGAGACTCGAACTTCTGAGCCAGTACTATGTCTCTGAGGTGAATTAGGCTCGATGGTCGTGGTGGTTGCGTGCCCTCCGCTCCCGGACATGCTAGCGTTGCTGCGCATTGGCTTATAAAGTGGCCGGCCAACAAAGCGAGCTCGTCATGGGTAGCACTCAATATTTCTCCAGGGTATACTGCCTGTAGGCCGCCTCTAAATAGCATTTCGTTTCGTCGTAGTGCATCCATCCGTTTCACTACGATACCTCCTTTGGCTGGTGGAGGTGCCTGAAAGACGGGGGGTGG
>JAIRZU010000052.1 GCA_031267075.1 Holosporales bacterium | reverse complement strand
TGGATAACGGAGTCGCCCAAGCGCTCCTTCACGATCTTCGCGGAGGTTAGTGTTGTTGTGGTCACTAGGATCGTAGCAGCTTTGTCAATTGAGCGGAGCTTCAGTATGAATGGAATGACTGACAATACCTCTCCGACGCTGACTGCATGGAGCCACACCAATCTGCCAGCCGGCCTTGCTACCGAGGGGATTCCAAATGTTTCGGATCGTCTTCTCCTATCTCCTAGCCCTACTAAGACTCTGATGTATGAGTAGATAATCACTACTGGCCATGCGATAATGCCGATGGCTCTGAAGGCAAGTTTGGGGAAGAGTATGGTGGACATGTGGAGTGCAGCTACTCTATCTTAAAACCTCCATAATCAGTTTCTTGCTGAGTCGATCCGGTGCTCGAATGCTCATGTACCTCTAAGTACACTCCGCTTCTCTGCTCCGTGTCTCCCAGCAATAACTCTGATTCTGAAGGTTTGGAAATGAGTCTATTTAAATTAAACATCAATACTCCTACGGCTCTCAGCTGAGCTGGATGGTAGCATAGGTCTCCACTCTTTTCCAGGATGGCATCCATAGAAGTCTGATGAGATAGATGGTCATGAGATGACGGAACCGTCCCTCACCCCAGACATAGCTAGGGCGAATGGGACTTCCGTTGTGTTTGTGTGGGTGGGTGTGGTAGTTATGCTGGGGGGATGGCGTGCCAGAAGTTCGTTTCATCTGGGTTGTGGTATTGGATGAAGGTGCAGTTGGGAAGGCCTCCATCCACCGCGAGTGCGTGGGATGCTGCGTCGTGAGCTTCGATTATTCGGTCCATCGCTCTAAAGTAATTTACACGTTCCATAGAGTTTGGATCACTACTTAGGTCGGGAGGAAAGTCCGCCTCGCTTGGAATCCAAACTGGTCTTGTTCCGCCAGCTGTCCCGCCATACTCTATGACTAGGATCAGTTCGGTAACTGTGCTATCGTCACCATCTGTTTGCAGGAACTCTGCGAACCAGTCCGGTATGGGGAGGTCGTATAGGTTTATTCTTGTTGAGCCGGTACTCCGTAGTTTCCCAGTCTCTGAATCTGCTACTCCGGATGTGGTAGGGCTCGCGCTGCCCATCACGAAGATGGCTCCATCCGGGTCTATACCACGTACCAACGCGGCTATGCTGCTCGTCTCCTCTAGTGCTGGAAGTGTGCCGTGATCAACTTTTAACCAGCATGCTTCTATCTGTTGCGGGCCCATCACTGTGTAATGCTCCAGAGCATCCTTGAGCATGAGGCGTGTCATTGTATCGTGCCATGAGGTTGGGGTTGGTGTACCTGCTAATACTCTGTCTACGAGTCGCGGTACAGCGTAGGGTATTGAGGCCAGTGTTGCCCACTGGGGAAATGGGTATAGTAGTATGAATTGCGGTTTCGAGATCCGCGACCCTCTTCATCAGACTCACTAGCTGCTGATTCCCATTCCCATCGATTGCTAACCTCATGTCATCGACCCGCTTGCTCAGGCCTGTATCAGGATCAGTCAGTGCACTATCTACACCCTCCACTCTTGCTTGTAGAACCTTCATCCCACCAAACAGTGTACTCACTCTTGGTGGTACTGTTCTCTCAACTACAGGACTCTCTAGACCTTCCTCACTTCCACCGCTTCCATACACCTCTGCCATGCCTATAACACACAGTGCTACCGTTAAACCTACCAATTTGCTTTTCATTAGGATTCCTCCCTCCAAGGTTAATCTCTAGATATATGATACAGGTAGAAGGGTTAAAAAATAGTTAACGGATGAAATTATTTTTTGATGGTGGAGCCGTGTCTATCAGCAGTAATTCTGGTTCTGAAGGGTTTAATGATAAGCCACAATCAGCTTCCTGCCGTGTGTCACGGACGATCCTCTGCCGACACAACGATGCAGTCTACATCTTTACGATCCCTTCGCAGGACGAGGCCAGACAGATTAGTCGCTATAAACTCGCGCTTGCATATTTCGCCGACTGTCCGCTTCAGCAGTGAGTAGGAAATCACTCGCTTGCTTTTAGGGGATACAGTGCTGATGATCGTATCGATAATCCGCATTCTGATCTCAAGAGACAGGTGTCGAAACTTTTCTATAAGGAGGCGGGAGCCATCGAAAATGTCGGCTATCGTACTTTTCACCATGTAATCTATGCAGTCATTCGCTGTCTGGATTCTCCGGATTGTCTTGCTAATGTTAGTGATATCCAGGCTGTATTTTGATAGCTCTTCGTAGGCGTTTCGCCACCTAACGCGCTCAAACTTATCGTCACTGTTTGATGGATCATCAACATATTCACTTATGTTAAAACGCTCCTTGAGGGTCTGTTTGATATCATCTGGAGTAGCCTCAAGCAATGGCCTGAAGAGCTTAACATCCTTGAAATCGGAAACTCGCCTAATGCAGGTTAGCCCCCTGATAGACGAACCACGCGATAGCCTCATGAAGAATGTTTCCCACTGATCTAGGGCGTGATGCGCGGTAACTAGTACGCGACTCCCAACAGTCTTGCAAAGCTTGTACAGTAGGTCGTAACGGGCGGAGCGAGCCTTGAGCTCTATGCTGCCTTCTATATCATCCTTGTGCTCCCAGACCATGACGTCGTGCTCGATTCCCTTCTCATTCAGGATTTTGATGGTTGGTAAAATCTCGGATGACGACTCAGGCCTCAGTTTGTGATCCACAATTCCGGCGATAATCTTGATACCATGGAGTGCCGCATAATCATGAGCTAAGAGAGTGAGGCATAGGCTATCAGCTCCTCCCGATAATCCGATGACCCAAATTTTCTCGTTGTATATCTCCCTTGGCATCCAGTCCGAGAACAACCTATCAGAAATCAACATAGCCCTACCGCGGCATACATACTCGATAATTTTAAAGATAAAACACGAAGCCTGAATTGTCAACGCAGACTATCTCCGTTTCCATTCACGTTTGATATGGAGAGGGGGGCGAGGTACAATATTGTTGTAACGGTGCGGGTTTCGAGTTTAAGTAAAGCATATATGATGCGGTCTGACGTAGTGATAATTGGCGCTGGGGTTGCCGGTCTTTATGCGGGGTACTGCTGTGGGATTTCTGGACTTAGCTTTACGATTATAGACTCATTGGCAAAACCAGGAGGGCAATGCATCGCCCTATATCCAGAGAAGAAGGTGTATGGCGTTCCTGGATTTCATGATGTTACAGCATGTGACTTCATAGATAAGCTAGTACCACAGTGCCTAGCCTTTGAGCATACCGAGCTGTTCGGTCATACTGTCGAGATGATAAACACAGAGGATGATGGGACATTTGTCGTTCAAACCAGGAGCATGGGCCATGCCAAAAAACCACTATGCATTTCGGCGAGGTATGTTATAATAGCTGCAGGGATATGTGACATGAAACCGAATATCCCAGCGACGATTGCGGGGCTCCAAGACATTAGTGAGTCCTCAGATTTCGTGCAGAGCTGCTGCATGAAGATCGACATGTACAAGGGTAAGGATGTGGCGATAGCCGGCGGCGGCGACTCCGCTGTGGATTTCGCTCTCAGCATCATCCCGATAGCAAAGTCGGTTATTCTGATTCATAGACGCGACAAGCTCACGTGTAGTGCCGTTAAGCTTAGGAGTATCTCAGAGTGGGAGCGTTCTGGTAAGTTGAAGCTTATCCTCAAAACGAACATCTCTGAGCTGACGGAGCGCGGCAACGAAAGAGTTGTAACGATCACAAGAGATGATGGTAATAGACCTCTTTCAAAACCTTCAGAATCAGAGTTATTGCTAGGAGGCACGGAGCACAGAAGCGGAGTGTACTTAGAGGTACATGAGCATTCGAGCACCGGATCGACGCAGCAAGAAGCTGATTGTGGAGGGTTTGGAATGAGGTCTAATGAGTCAAAGCTCAAAGTTGACCACATAATTTTCTGTTACGGATTCGTAGCGAGGTGCCATAAACTAACATGGCTCCATGCGCTAGCCCCTGATATCAAAGACGGAATGATTGCCGTCGATGTGAACACAATGGAAACATCCGTTAAAAACTGTTATGCTATCGGGGACGTCGTGATATATGCTAACAAAAGCAAGAACATCGTTCCTTGCTTCTTCGAGGCTGATAGGGCAGTGAGAATGATAAAGAGTAAGGGGGCTGATGCAGTACATAAAGATAAGAGGAGCACGTGAGCATAATCTCAAGAACATCGACGTCGATATCCCGAAGGGGAAGCTCGTCGTTGTAACAGGTCTCAGCGGCTCCGGCAAGTCCACGCTTGCATTC
The DNA here is from genome assembly GCA_031267075.1 of Holosporales bacterium. Lineage (GTDB taxonomy): Bacteria > Pseudomonadota > Alphaproteobacteria > RUG11792 > RUG11792 > JAIRYU01. The sequence goes on along the minus strand of JAIRZU010000052.1, from coordinate 5,890 downwards.
GATATTCTATATGCAGAAGGACAGAGACGGTACGTAGAAAGCCTCTCTGCTTACGCTAGGCAGTTTTTGAACATAATGCCAAAGCCGGATATAGATAGCGTGGAAGGTCTAAGCCCGGCCATCGCAATCGACCAGAAAGTACTCTCTAAAAACCCTAGATCTACGGTTGGAACCATTACCGAGATTCATGATTATATGAGGCTCCTCTTCGCTAGGATTGGAGTACCTCATTCGCCAGCAACTGGCCTACCGATAGTTGCTCAGACCATATCGCAGATAGTCGATGCGATTATGGAATACCAGCCCGGAAAGAAGTTATACATTCTAGCCGGGATTGCCCAGGAAAAGAAAGGAGAGTTCAGAAGTGAGTTCGCCCTACTGAAGAAGCTTGGCTTCGAGAGGGTGATGATAGATGGAACCGTCTTCCTCATAGATGAAGCACCGCAGCTTCAAAAGACTGCGAAACATACCATCTACATTGTGGTGGATAGAATTGCGATTCCCGAAGATCGTATGGAGCTCGTAGACCTAACCCAGAGAATCACAAACTCGGTAGATACTGCACTCAAGCGATCAGGTGGAACAATCGTCGTTAAGGAATTTGATACTGGCACCGAGAGGATATTCTCAACAAAATTCTCATGTCCAGTTTCCGGATTTTCAATAGGAAAAATTGAACCGAAAATGTTCTCGTTCAATAGTCCGAGCGGAGCGTGCAAAGCATGCAGGGGCCTCGGAACCAAGAACGCACTAAGCTCTCACAACATGCTGCCAGCGGATGATGATGACGATCTTCCAGATATTATCTTAGCGCACGATGAGGTGTGCGACGTATGCAATGGCGCTAGACTCTCGAAGGAAGCTCTCTGCGTACGGATAAACGGAAAGAACATTTCGGAAGTCTCCAACATGGCGATCACGGAGGCGAAGGCATGGTTTGAAGAGCTGGAGCCAAAGCTAAGCTCCAAGGATCAGTCGATTGCTGAGAGGGTACTGACGGAGATCAAGAATCGCATGCAGTTCCTGATGAACGTCGGCCTCGATTACCTGACGCTGGCGCGGAATTCAGGAACTCTTTCTGGTGGAGAGAGTCAGAGGATTCGCCTGGCATCTCAAATAGGATCTGGACTAACCGGCGTTATGTATGTGCTGGATGAGCCATCGATCGGGTTGCATCAAAGAGACAATGGAAAGCTTATCGATACTCTGAAGAGCCTACGCGATTATGGTAACTCAGTCATCGTCGTGGAGCATGACCAAGATACGATGTACGCAGCAGATTGGATAATTGACATCGGTCCTGGAGCAGGATCACGTGGAGGAGAGGTCTGTGCCGTCGGCCCAATCGAGACTATCAAAAGCAGTGCTAAGAGCGTAACGGGGCAATACCTATCTGGTCAGAAATCCATAGAGGTCCCAAAGAGACGACGCCCCATCAATCAGCAGTACTCCATAGGGTTAGCCGGTGTGCGTAGGAACAACCTGAAGAACGTTAATGTTAATTTCCCGCTTGGTGTGTTTACGTGCGTTACTGGAGTGTCGGGTTCCGGCAAGTCGACCCTTGTGCTCGATACATTGTTTCGGGCTGTATATACCCTGATTCGCCACGGCACCGCAGCTAACATCGATGGGCTTGATGAAATTGTAAATGGCCACCTGGTGAACAAAGTTATCAATATAAGCCAGACCCCAATAGGAAGGACTCCACGTTCAACACCGGCGACGTACGTTGGTTGCTTCATGGACATAAGGAATCTATATGCTAGTCTCCCGGAGGCAAGGGCGCGCGGCTATACAAGCAGCAGATTCTCATTCAATATCAAAGGCGGAAGATGTGAGGCATGCAAAGGTGATGGTGTCGTTAAGGTCTCGATGCACTTCCTTCCTGATGTATATGTGGTCTGCGAGCACTGTCATGGTAAGCGATTTAATCGTGAAACCTGCGAGATCAAATTCAAAGGCAAGAGCATAGTTGACGTTCTGGAAATGACAATGGATGACTGCTTGGAGCTCTTCAGGAACCATCCACTGATATACCAGAAACTGGATTGTCTATGTAAGGTTGGGCTTGGCTACCTGACTCTTGGGCATAAGGCGACGAGCCTCTCCGGCGGGGAGGCACAGCGAGTGAAGCTAGCGAAGGAACTCTCGAGAAAGCCGATGGGCCATACCCTCTACATCCTGGATGAACCAACAACAGGCCTCCATGTGGATGATATAAAGAAGCTCCTAGAGATTTTGCATATGCTGGTTGAGGCCGGGAATTCCGTGATCGTAATTGAACATAACATGGATGTCATCAAAACAGCAGATTGGATCATCGATGTTGGTAAGGAGGGCGGGACACGTGGAGGTAACATCGTCATCGCAGGCACACCAGAAACAGTGGTAGCCTGTGAGGAGAGCTACACAGGCCAACATCTGCGTGAGTATATATAGGGCTGTAGGGGGGGGCGTACCTCTGCAGCCCCTCAGTTCGTTCGAAGTTGATGGATGAGTATATTTGTGATAGAATTCGTTGTTGCAGTGGGCATATGGAATATTGTCGGTGAATTCAAGGTACGGTCGCACGGGCTTGTACGTGCTTGTGATTGCGTTGTTACTGATCTTGCCGGACTTTATCTATGCTATGGTGTACGAGCTGTGCGAAAGCCATGAAGTCTTTAAGCCGGCTCATGACTTCAAGGTCCTACTGCTGATTATTCCGCTTAGTATCGGGCTTGTTACAGCAAATTCAAAGCTATCATTCCTATGCGTTGGTGCTCTGTGCATTGCACAACTAATGCAATTCTCTCATCTAGCATATTTTGGCTCTCTCATATCCAACCACTCCATACATATGCTTATACGTGAGTGGGCTGACGTCATCAATGAATCAGTGAGTGTATTTTGGAGGTATGCGTATGTCATACCAGTTGTGCTCATTCCGTTCATTGGAATTGCCTACATAGTCAACTGCAGCAAGAATGGCATAAAGAGTTTTGTTGGGAACATCGTTTTGATAGCGGCTATTTGCGCAACTGGAGTACGTACATACTGTCACCACACTGCCATCAGCCCCAACCTACTTAGATTTACGATCGATAGCTCGCTGAAAGCATTCTGGGGATGCCTAATGGGACTACGTAACCTTAGGGTGTATCAGCCATATGAGGTAGTTGATGTTGGAGCAAAATTTGACGAACCTGTAACGATAGTCTACATAATTGGGGAGAGCGTAAATTACAGCCATATGTCACTATTTGGCTACGATCGCGATACAACCCCAAACCTGAAGAAGCTAGCGGCTGATCCAACATTTTATTATACAGTCGGAATTGCCGGTGGCATCGTTACAATTGCATCATCTAGATCTATGATGAATATCATAAGAGAGCCAGATAATCTTAACGCAAGGTGTTCCAGTATGACAAACCTGTTCAAGTTTGCGAAATCGAGAGGCTTCAAAACCTTCTACCTATCGGCGCAGACTGAGCACTTGTTAGCAAGCATCTCAGGCGTCAATTACATAGACGTCTTAAAAACCAAGGATTCCAATATCCTAAAGGCCAAGCTCCTGAATGAGGATTACATATTTGATCTGCTAAGTCAACAAAAATTTTCAGATCGAAATTTCATAGTGCTGCACCAGTGGTGCCTCCATGCTCCATACAGCTATTTCCCAAGCTCTAAGCAGTTCAAGGGGAAGGGTGATAGGGTGGATGATTATGATAATGCCATGACGTACAACGAGCGAATCATCACAAGATTATTCGATAAATTCAATAAGCAACAGCGCGGGAAGTTCTACATAATCTGGGCCTCGGATCACAATGAGCTGCTAGGTGAAGATGGGCTTTATGGGCATTGCCACCTGGTCCCAAAGGCAGCAGATATTCCGATTCTGATACAAAGCAATGATAGTGAATTTATGAAAAGGATGAAGGATGCATTCAGGCCAAATCATTTTGAAATAGCAACTGAGATAGCAAGGCTTTTAGGGTATGAAGTCAGGAATCCCAATGAGGTTAAGGATGTGTTCTATATCAGTGGAGCCGACGACATCAGCGATAGGATTGAGTTCATCAGGTACAGGAAGGACTCGGAAAATAGGCTATTGGAGTACCTTCGTTAAGGACGCCGAACCATGTTGATTATGGCTGCTTCTAGCGATGTCATGGGGCGTACTCGCACTATCTGATTCTCTCGCAATTCAACTATTAGCCACGTCTGCTCGAGTGGTTGATGCACTACGACATACCCATCATTACTACCATCAGGCGGGGGGCCATCCGCACTCGGGCTCGGACTAACAGTTGTTAGAGCGGGATGTTGTAGCGCTGCATGATGCGTAGTGCCACTTATTATGTGCGTCTCGGCACGCTCGAATAGACCTCCCAAGGCTGGTGGTATCCTAAGGGGGGCAATCAAAAGTTGACTGGACGGATCAAGCTGAGGTGTGACTTGCTGAAAGCCACTCAGTGCTTGTATCATCTCACCGCAGATTGTTTTGTTATTCACTCCACTGCGCGGGGTGAGCGTGCTGAGGATTAGATCGAGTGCAAGCTGGTCTCCACTGAAGTATGTTAGCACATCTCTCTCCAGCCTTGTGCATGGTTCATTCTTGTCATTGTTAGCGTACTCATGTATCATTTGTTCAAGCATCCTGGCCCTCGCCTTAGCTTCCTGACACATCCTCAGCATTGCGGTGGCAGAGGCTTCAGTGGCTATGTCAGTATGTACCGGTTCCTGGGGAATGGGTTGCTCTTTCAGCTGGTTTACGATGTTCATAGAATGCTGGGAGCCTGCGTTCACCCTGTGTATCCTTCCATCGTTGCAGAACATCACACGCAAATGTACTTCGCTGATCGGGTAATTTGTGATATAGGTATTACGTTCGGTCTGGACGCTTGGTGGTAATGTTCCGAGTTGCCCTGCTACGCGCGCTGCGCTTTCCGTCATTTCCGCGTAGGGTCTAGAGCACATATCAGCAATGTATTGCGGTAACAGGTACATGTGTATGGGACCGTATGTTGACCCAGTTATGCATATGGGGGCATATATCGGATCGTTAATCGCTCCATGTTCATGGCTTAGCGCAGCGAGTAGAAAGTATATTATCCCTCTAGTCAAGGCAAGCGCATCATATCCTTGCTTCAACTCAAGTCCGTTGTGCACCCAGAGCTCTGTGGATGGGGCTGCACCGGTTAGTAGCATGGCGTTGTACAGGAGCCGCGGAAGGCCTTCCTTCATTTTGCCCTTAATAAAGTCCTGCACTATCTGGACTGCTTCATCTGGGATCGTAATGTTGTTTCGGTTCATGCTTGCCATGACTTCGTAGAACATCTTCTCTTGGATGCGAGATACTTTTACTAGGTCTTGTTTGGTTCTAAAAATAGGCGTCGGGCTCTGTCTGTATCCACGCCACTCCACCACTGTATCGTCAGAAGTCGCATTGTGGCGCAGAGACAGCTTCTGTCGGGCTAGTGCGCCACAGCTCGCATCTCTATGAAGAGGTGTTATGCGTTCTCGTGCGCTCGCTCTCAGGCTCATGGAGGTGGATGCTACAATAGCTGCAACCGCCACATACATCGTGTTCTCCCAAGATTTCCCCATTTCAGTGCTCTCTGTTTCCGTCCCATGCTTACTATAAAGTATAACCCAATTTTTAACGGGCAGCTACACTTGATTGAAGAGAGCTGCTCGGTAGGCTTGAACAGCCGCTCCATATGTTTATGGTAGGGGGATATGTTTTGGGATGCAAATTATTTTTACGCCCATGTGCAAAATAATCTCATCCGTTAACCATTTTTTAACCCTTCACATGCTAACCTACTTATAGAAATCTTTATCCTCTAAGGGGAGGAAAACATGAAAAGCAAATTGGTAGGTTTAACGGTAGCACTATGTG
>JAIRZU010000041.1 GCA_031267075.1 Holosporales bacterium | reverse complement strand
TTCGGCGAGTTTTGAGGTCGTAAGCCTTCCTTTATGATCTGTGGCTTTCCGCGCTTGCCCATAGGCTCATTCATGACTCTATTGCAGTCTTTGCATTTGTAACGCTGGTTTTTCCAGCTTGTCCTTCCATTTTTGACGAGATTTGTTGATTGGCAATGCGGACAATATTCCATGTGACGACACCTTTAGCGAATCTTTGTGCAAGTATACCACTCCACTCATCAACTAGATAAGTAAATGTCTCAAATATTTCTTGCACCTCATAAACATACCAGTGTACCACAACCTCCATGAGGTGGCTGAACGAGGCTGTCTCTAAGTGACGCAGTGCTAGAGGCTGTCTCTTCTGATTGGGGGCTTGTGAGTCATATGGTCATGGCCAAGGCAGAATCTACAGACAGTACATGCAGGGACACGGAATGCTGGAGCGGAGTTCTTCTCTGATCTACTTCGATCCGGAGATGAGATGCGATTGGAAGCCTCGTATGACTGCGGCAGTTCGCAGTCATAGATGTACTAGACTAGCATACGATGGAGCTTGCATAGAGGATGTTTTGCCACTACTCGCTGCAAGAGTATGGCCTAATCTGCACACCGCTCAAATGATGGACTCAGCGGAGAAGTGTTCTCGACCGTGGGAGCACACTGGACAGGCTAGAGGAGCCGAATCCCCATGGTGCACGTGGCCGCAGTTCAAGCACTCCCACCTCTTCTCTATTTTGCTACTGAACACACCCTGCGAGAGTATGTTATCTAGCATGTTTCTGAATTTCTCTTCATGAATCTTTTCGACAGCTGCAACTCCATCGAACAAAGCTGCGATATCATCGAACCCCTCTTCTCTAGCTTCGGCAGCGAACGTCTTGTACATCCCAGTCCATTCAGAATGCTCTCCAGAGATACAATCCTCTAAGTTCTCCTCAGTGCTGCGAATCGCTCCTCCGTTCCGTATCTTAAACCATATTTTGGCATGCTCCCGCTCATTACGGGCTATCATCTCTATGACGGCAGCGTACCCTACAAATCCATCCTTTTTAGCCTTGGCTGCGTAGTACGTGTATTTGTTACATGCTTGCGATTCTCCCGCGAATGCCGCTTCCAAATTCTTTTCAGTTTTCGTGCCAGTCAGTTTTCCCATGATATCACCAAATCATAATTATCTATTGTGGGACATATACCATAAAATGAGAGCCGAGTCTATCCCGGTCGCAGGGCTGCCTCACGATTTTTATGATTGAAGAATGTTGAGCAAAACATCATCGTTCCAAGCCGCTGTAAGTCTTAGAACCAGTCTTCATGAAGAGAAAAAACTTTGGTAGAATGTGAAATGTTGCTGTAAAAAACGAGGCCTGAAGTGCTACAAAACTGATGGCATCTACGATGCAGATCCGAAGATATCTGATGATGCCAAGCACATCCCAGAGCTAACACCCATAGTGATGCAATCCAAAGGAACCTCCAGGGGATGGACCGAACTGCCTCGTGCGCGCCATCAATGGAGAACTAAAGCTGTCGGTAGTGCGTCCAGATACTATACCGTAGGAGAGGAGGTGGTTGGTAAACCATCCTCTCCTTAGTACTGTCTACCCTGGACTCACAGAACTACTCAGCGTTCTATTACCACACACTCTAAAGGGTGATTCGGCCTCAAGTAGTGGGATGGAGGCGTCAATCGCGTTTCAACAATATACGGGATCCCAGTGGTGTTGCTCTCTACATGTATGTTTGTTGGAATGCCAGAGGTGGCCATATACAATTCAAACCTCTGCTTTGTGTATGATTGATAAAACTCCACTATCTTTTGTTCCACTGCATCCACGCGTGCGTACCCACCTATTTGTTTCTCGCGCGCAACATCAAGGCATTGTTGTAGCAAGTCGGCTTCCTCATCTGGGGTATTGGCCATGTGAGGTTGCAACTTGAGCATTCTTGTTATGGAGCAAGAATCCATCACGACTATGGAGTCCTCATCTCTCGGGAAGCTCGTATTTTTCACTAACTCGCTCATATCGGTTTGCAAGAACCTATTAACATCAAAGACTTCCATAACATGTGATGTGATAGGTATTACCATAGCTCCACCAATTTTAAGCGCCGGTAGTAATGCCCTGAAAACACCATCACCGATAGAGTAGCTTACACAGTGATCACACATTATGTAATCGAAAAAGTCTGGATGGGCTTGCGAGAACGCTCCAGCCGTAATCTCGTTTAAGTGCAGTGAGTAATGTGTGATTCCAGTTCCAGGAACTTCACGAGGCTCCATGCTGTAGTTATCTTCACGGTCATTATCAGATATTGTCGTTATGTCGTACTGAGTTCCAATGCTCGCTACCCATTCACTATTGGCCCCCCAGCAATCCCACGAGTCCCCAATAACGAGCGGGTTCGCCCCTATCACGAGTACGGCTTTTGTAGAGTGTGCCGCCATGCTTAACGCGTACATAATTACCAGCGATGCTAGTAGCTTCAGTTTGTTAAATTTCATACCTCACCCAAGTCAGTGAATCTCTGATCCTGATGATTAGCATACGCAGATAAGGTTAATTTTTAGTTAAGTCTCGTTAGAAAAAATTCCCTAAGTAGTTGAATCACAAACAAAATTGTGGCACAAGCCCTGTTTTAAGGCTATTCCACTCCATACCCAGGATGCAAATTATTTTTACGCCCATGTGCAAAATAATCTTTTCCGTTAACTAAATTTTAACCCTTCCCACTGTATCATATATCTAGAAGATTAACCTTTAAGGGAGGAATCCTAATGAAAAGCAAGTTAGTAGGTTTAACGGTAGCACTGTGTGTTACAGGCATGGCAGAGGTGTATGGAAGTGGTGGAAGCCGTAGAGTTCTAGAGAGAGAGAGAGAGTCCTGTAGTTGGAGAAAATAGAGGGGTAGTGCCGGTTGAGAGAGTGGGAGGGAGTGAAGTGGCGGCGGTGCCGAGCAGCATTTTCCAAATACTCAGCCAAATCCAGACCAAGCTAGACAGGCTCGAAGCCACAACGAACGAGCTCCTGACGGGCCCATGGTCACTACAATACGCAGCAACTGCACCAATCCTGCATAAGACAACCTGTCTTGCGCAGATACCGTCCCAGCTGGAAGAGGCTTGGCCCCACATAATACGAGAAATCATCAGACTGTCCGGTGGCCCGTTCCGTCCGATAATACAAACCTGGGGTATTGGCACTCGAATTTCTGGCAACGGTACAACGTTCCCTTATGCTGCAGTAACACTTACCACTCGCGATGCACAGCTTTGGCATAGCGCAATCAACGGCCATGGGCATACTACCACCCGCGTTGCAACGAAAGTAAAGAACGAAAGCATGAGCACAAAAGCGACGGGCGATACTATTCGAAAACTCACAGCAGCCATGGAGAGCTCTAAGTATTTAGGAGAAATCACAATCATGCAGTCCATCGTCAACATAGACGAGAGGCTATCGGAGTACAACATCGACAGCACGATGATACAGTACGGCCTTCCTGAATATACAAGTGCCGACTACGACAGCAGAACCGATTACGATGACGCAATTGCACACATCGAGAGAGTGACCAAGTTAGGGATGGCTATAGAAAACAATGATTCAGGAGAGGACTTTGCGTACTCCCGCATTGATATCACGATTGGACAACCACCACTGTGAAGTACCCCAGACCCCAATGTTGCCGAGTTCTCACCATACGAACATCCTGGAGCTATCAGGCGCAGTCGATGAGTATCCACTTGCCGGATTTGTATCGGCGGTACAAGGTTGAGCTGATCATCACGACTGCCACATCCAGGAGCAGCCATGTCTTAATTGTACTAAGGCTGCCGCTGTGATACAATACAATTGATGGGATCGCGACTACCACCCACACGCATATCGCGATTGTTACCATCGTAAAGTTTACATCACCTCCGCCTTCGATTACCCCTGCGACAACCCAACCAATTCCGTCGAACAGCATGTACACAAGGACTAGCCGCAGGATAATTTCGATGTCGTGTATCATCTCGGGAGAGACATCGAATCTCACAAAGTTATCGATGATAAGCCTCGGGGCAAAGATGAAGACTGTGGAGATGATGCACATGTAGATCAGGTGGATATATACACCATTTTTCAAGACCTGCACGACCTTGCTTTTGAGCTTCATACCAAGTAGGTTCGCCGTTATCGCGAGCACTCCTTTCTCGAGCCCAGATACGATGAATGTGGAGAAGAAGTTGACTGATACTGCGATGGATTGGATGGTTGCCATCCCCTTGCTGGTACCAGCGAGTAGGTTGTATAGAACGCACCATGCCATTATCTCGATGACATGTCCAACCCCAGCAGCGGCACCGAGCTTGAGGTATTCCTTAAGCTTGTCCAGCCGCAAGCGGAAATTTAGAGTTCCGTACTTAACGCGAACCTTGCGCCCAAGGAAATAGAATGATAGAATGGTGATGTTGGTTATCCACGCTGCTACAGTTCCAACTGCAGCACCGGCGCTGCCACGGCAGCAGTCGATGCCTAGGTATCCAAATACCAGCGCCACATCAACTATCAGGTTTACTATGTTGGCTATCATGACTGCGATCGTAACGAGAACCCCCATTCCTATCGAAACGAAGAATGTCGATATTGTGTAGCAGATTCCTGAGAGCGGCGAGCATGACATTAGTATCCTAAAGTACGGTAGGCCATCCGCCCTGAAGTTTTCGGGGATGCAGTACTCCCCACACCACAGTGCTAGAGGAATCGAAATGGCGAATGTGAATATGGAAAACCAAACCATCTGCCACGTCGGCATTCCGCACAGCTCAAACTTTCGTGCGCCATTGTAATTCCCGACAACGGCTCCTGATACGATCGCTATTGAGGCAAGTGAGAATTGTAAAACCATGCACCACATGGATGCGGCGGACGCCCCAGTCATCGCATCTATCGAGAAGCGCGCCAGAACGAGCTGATCCAGTATCAGCATCAGATGAGATGAAAGCGCCGATATCATCATCGGCAGAGATATCTTAAACACATCAAAAATCTTTATATCTTTGATGGGATTGATATACATAACAATCGGCTCACAGCTACTGCCATCGTGCTCGGTGATTCTACCACTTCTCGGCATCGTATTAATATACGGTTCTGTGATGTGCTTTCATGACGATGATATGAGAGCACAAGATGGCTACTACCTAGCCATCCATGAACTCTGGGACCGCTCGCCCGTTTTGAATCAGATACGCTCTCATCTCCTCCCTTAACGTTTGCTGGTTGTACGCGCCTCCCATCCGACTGAAGATATCATCTGGAGTGACTAGGGCCAGGACCACATTGTTAGTGTATCTATCCTCTTCGGGCTGGGCTCCTGTCATTTCACTGGCAGGGCGGATAGCACTACCGATTTGCCTATCGCTAACTCTTAGGGCAGCATTCTCCAGTGCATTATGGTACAGCCAGTTTACCCCAGCCAGCCTATCTTCCGCTGCCACCTGTTCTCCTAGGCTCATCCTCGCCAACTCCCTGCTGGTGTAGGGTAACCCATCTATTGCGGCGATTGATGGGACTGGGACTCCATCTTCCATCAGTACACCCCGTGCATTGCGTGCAAGCACTTCTGTTTGTAGTCTGGCAGGCCTGCCTTGGGCTATGCCACGAACCTCGATTAATGCTATCTCTCGCAATGCTCTGAGTGCTACCTCTGCTCTGTTAATTCCAAGTGTCGCTGCCTTCCAAGCTGGCATCGTCAGGACAACTATGGTGTTCCGTATTTCTTCATCCAGGTAGGGTGTTACCAGCACAGCTAACAAAGCTGCATGTCCAATCTGGTACAGGGTTGTTGCAGTGCCATCTAGGGATATGCCAGCTCCTCGCAGCACCTTGTGGCCGAGAACAGCAGGAGATCGTGAGCTGTACTGCTCCACCAATTCTCTTAGCGGTCTCCCATTGCCGCCCATCACTTCCCCAGTTGTGCCAAGGATCATAAGCCCAGCCAATAGTATTGTGATTTGCTTTTTCATGATAAATTCCTCTTGTTATTGGTTTAAAACAATTCTAAACTATATTTTAATGTTAAATGAATTTTGAATATTGATCAATATTTAATTGGAGATTAGCGATCCATCTCACATTCCATATTGAATTTTCCGGATGGCCGCGCTAGACTACGACATTGTATCTGGATGTTTTGGTGTACACAATGGAAGCGCCGTTGATGCCGAAGGCAACTGCTATTTGGCTGATTGAAAATACGTCGTTAACGTTTGAGCAGATTGCGCGCTTCTGTGGCATACACCTACTGGAAGTTGAATCACTTGCTAATGGTGATATGGATTCTGGAATGGTAGGGCTAGATCCTGTAACTTCATCACAGTTGACGACCGAGGAAATCAAGAGGTGCGAGACAGATCCGGAATCATCTTTGCAGCTGAAGCACAGCGTGTACTTCGACGATAAGAAGCCGGCCAGGAGGTATACTCCTCTCTCGAAAAGACAGGATAAGCCCGATGCGGTAGCTTGGATACTGAAGTACTATCCAGACGTAGAGGAACGTGATATCTGCAATCTGATAGGAACGACCAAGGGCACAATTAAGGCAATCAGAAATAAAACCCACAGGCATATGGCTACTCTCAGGCCTAGGAGTCCGGCATCTCTAGGGCTCTGCCTCGATTCAGAATTGGAGTATGTGATTGCCAAGTCAGTGCGCAGCAAAGCTTAAGGAGTAGGGAATGCCGAAGATCATTTTTAAACATGGAAGTGAAAGAACGGAGGTTGATGCTAAGGATGGTGAGACCATTCTCGAGGTGGCTAATCGCAGTGGAGTCAATCTGTTTGGAGGATGCCGTGGTGCCGGCGTATGCGGGACATGTCGCGTGATTGTTGATCAGGCGTTCCTTGATAAGTTACCGCCTGCATCTAACTCGGAAGCAGACATCCTAGATGCCTTACAAGATGATGATCAGCTGCCAGCTAGGTTGGCCTGCCAAATAGTCGTTTCAAGCGCACTCGACGGTCTTGTTATCACGATACCATAGCTTTTGATAGGTGAGTAGTATTGGCATCAGAGGCTGTGCAGCTTGTCCTTCCGATTTCGTGGGCTCTCCCGCGAGATGCTAACGGCTTCGTCGTAAGCTCATGCAATGAGTATGCTGTTAACTGGCTGGAGAAATGGCCATTTGAAATACGTGAGAACTTCGTCTGTCTGCTAGGGGAGAAAGGAGCTGGGAAGACCCATCTTGCAACGATATGGGCTACCAGATTAAATGCTGACATAATCGACCCGAGGCGTGGTATACTGGATAGGTGGTTCGGGGCCTCCGGTGACGACCTAGATCAGAAGTTCTTCGTCCTCGATGATGCTGATAGTCTGAACGACGACATCCTCCTGTTCTACATATACAACACGATAAAGGCTAAGAACGCATTCCTCCTCATGACCGCCAGGACGTATCCGCGGAATTGGGAAGTGAGGTTGAACGATGTTAAGTCTAGGATAGCGACCATGAGCGTTGTCAGGATTCAGAAACCTGACGAGGTGGCGCTCCCTTCGATTATCACAAAGATGCTGCATCAGCGTGGCATTGTTGTAGGTGAGGATGTTGCTCAATATGTTTCCAATAGAATCGAGAGGTCCTATGAGTCCATAAACTACTGGGTCAACACAATAGATAGCCGGCTCGCGGCAACAAGGTCGAAGATCTCCCTCAAAGCGATAAGGCAGATTCTGACCATCAACGACTGACAATTGGGACTTAGGGATTGTGAGGGGGCGACATTTCCCAGGCTAGTTGATGAAGCTTGTTTAAGTACTAACCACAGTGGTGTTGTACTCTGGGTTCGCGCGCTTCCCAAGCATTATGACAGTGTGAATTCACGCCAATCAATCAGATAGGTAAATGTCTCCTTTGCTTGCACCATGGTCTGGCTTCGTTGAAATTTTTCCTAACGAGATTTAAGGCTCTTGAGGCAGCTGGGTTGTCTCATATCATGTGAACATACATAAAATTACATTTTTACTGTTGACAGCGATGGAACCGTTCTGATATCCTGGAGAAAGCAAGGAGGAGCAAAGAGGCAATCAATGAGAAATTTCAAATGCATATTAAGTTTGGTGACGTGCGTGTTAGCGACGGTAACACTGGCCGCAAGCACTACCAAAGCATCAGACCGCGAATTCGCCGGCATACCAGTACCAGAGAGTAAGGTGGCCGACGTTAAGGAGGCCATAGCGCCAGTGATAAACAGACTTAACCGGCTTGTCGCCGATACGCGATCTATAGCTGTCAGGCTGGGAGATGCGTGTCAGAGAGCTGCGAGCCTAGACGATGACTTCAGCACTAGTGTCGGGAGAATTCCTGCATGGTTCGATTACCTCGGAGGCACGCATGAGGCACAGGCGCAGCAGCTGGGCGATCTAGCACCTCACGCTGAGAGTTCCCCCCCTCCAGAACACTACGACAACACCAGTATTGCAGCACCAGCCGTGAGTACACTCGCTTTGAGACTCTCTCCTAGTGAGAAGGACACGCTACTGAGCGACATAGAGACAGCCGTGAAAAGTGTATACGCAGTTACGAAACAATACAGACTGATCGTTGCCCTCTCGGACGCAGCAGCTGGATCACTCGCCACTATGGCGAGGCAGCCCGGTGCGCAACGTGGCATTGAAACGCACGGTACATACGAAGCAATAATGGCAGTCCTGGGACAACTTAGCGCACTACAAGCAGAAGCAGCGCACCGCGTCAGTCTAGCAGAGTCGGAAGAAACACAAGCAACTCAGAAGGCCGCCTCACTCCGCAGTAGAGCAACGAAGTCAGCAGCGCCTGTCAAGAAGCGTACTCCACGAACCAAATCACTGCGCCAACCGGCACACCCGGAAATCGATCCTCTTCTCACGAGATCACTGGCAGTACCCACAACCCGCGAACCAGGCCCAGAAGACTATGACCTATTCATGTGCTCTCTCACAGAGGGCATGTATGATCCACAACGCGTAGCCGACTTCAGAGCGAGCTGCGCACAATGCGCGACCCAACTTGGGTTAAGGAATGACCAGATACTGCAACTAAGAAACAAATTCATCACTATAGCAGCTGTAGCGGAAGTGAGCACACGCAATGCAACTGACACCGACAAGCAGCGAATCAGAGCAGCTCTCGCGACACGCCATGAGAGCGAACCGATGACACTCGTGGAATACATAGTAACGCAACTCAATACGCTACACAGCCTAATAGCAACGCACCAAGTAATAATGATGCACCCGGCAGCTCTCACAGGTCAAAAGTATGCAAAGGTCGAAGGAATTGCTGCTGACGAAGGCGGAGTTCCACCGATAAACACAGACTTTTGATGGGCAGTAGTAACGCGAACGTATAACATCAGCATCTGTCCAAGGAAGGAACGATCCCACAAGATTGAGAGCTGGACTTGGGCAGCGATTGCTGGAAAACATGAAACGAAACAGGGAGGAATAGAAATGAAAACAAAACTAATAGCTACCAGCGTGGCGATCATGCTGGCCGCAACCGTAAATGTTCACGCATGCGAATGCAAACCTGGACAAGGCACTGACCAAGAGGCTCTCTTTGGAGAGGCCGCAGATCTTGCTGATAAGCTGGGAGAGGTGCGAGTAGAAGTAGGCCAGCTGTGGCCTATGATAGCACACGACACCGCACAGTACCGTGATACATTGGGCATCTTTCAGACAGTGCACCCACACGTAGACGCAGAAAAATTTGTTCAAAATAGCTGCATAATAATCGGACAGGAGGCGAGTGAGGTTTGTGATGCCGACAAGGAGAGGAATATAGTGACTGACGTCATGGATGCGATCAATCGCCTCACTGTCTTAATGATACAGATTTCTTCTGTGAAATCTGAAGAGTAACCGAAAGCTGTAAAAGCTACAAACTAATGAAAGGGAGGAAGCTAGTAATGAAAATGAAGATAATGACAATTGTGGCAACCGTGACATGCGCCTTGCTACTACAACAATCAGCGACTGCTACATGTCCGTCGTGCCAATCGGCTACGAGTTTTGAAGATGACCTGGCGCGGCTTAGGCAAGACCTGAATAAAATCATCACCCCCAAAGCCCAGATAGGCTCACACGCATCCGTAAGCGAAAGTGAGATCAACACACTATCTGAAGAGTACACAGGGCAAGCTACAGGCACAGGTACGTTAGGGCAATCACTGGAGAAATCTGTGGCAATCATAAGGCAATACGTCGCACAAACCGCACCGGGAGACGTCCTACAAGTTACATATCCAAATTGTCAAGGTGACGATATCCTAGCTGATAGACGCCTAGACCCAGTTACAGAAAGGATATTCTACATCTCGCAAGAAGCCATTGCAAGCGTGGGACAGTACGCAATTAACAGCAAAATGATAGCAAACATGATTAAGCTGAGTCCAACCCCACAGTATCTGGATCTGATTGCGTACCTGAACGCGGAACAACAGGCCGAGATCTAGCTACAGGATTCCATCAAAACAGCTGTGTAAATTAGAAGGAGCGGAGTTGTTGGAATGTGGGTAAGTTGATAAATTTACCCACATCTCATGGCTCTCTCATGATTGTTCCATCGTATGAGGGGCTATTATGAGTCACTCCTTCATTGTACTAGTGGAAGATATATGAGGGAGCTCCAGTGAAGAGTGGCTTAATATACCGCCCCCCCTCCTAGCCTATCAGGCCCGCCCTAACGTCACTACCTCATAGCATCTAGTATCCCTTGTAAGATGAAGCTGGCGGCTACCTTATCGATATGCTGTCGCTTCGCTGCTGTCGATACTCCAGCCTCATTTAAGAACCGATTGGCTGCCACTGAGCTGTATCTCTCATCCCACAAAATCACTCTAACTGTGGGGAACCTTGCTCCGATCAGATCCATTAATTTGCTTACAAACTTCTCTACCTTCTCGCGCTGCTTCCCCGCGTTACCACCATTCAAGGCGCATGGAACACCAACCACCACAATGCCAACTGCATACTCATCTATGATCTCCATGATGTCTGGGAAGCAACCATGGCTGTTGATGACCTTGAGTGGGGAGGCGATACACCAGCCGATATCGGATATTGCAACCCCGATCCTCTTGTTGCCGTAGTCTAAACAGAGTGCCCTAGCATGCCCCCTGTATTCCAGAAGTCCTGATTCTGAAGGTTCCGAGAGAAGCCTATTAGGTCTCTCCACCACTACTTCAGAATCACCTTCCTGGTTCATCAATCCAGTGCTCTTACGCTTTAGGCAACTTCTGCTAGCGAGGCACCATCTTCATCTTGGCCGCTATTCTCTGCTTTCCAGCGTCGTACTAGACCACCTGTTCCAGCAGGCATTAAGCGGCCGACGATCACGTTCTCCTTGAGGCCAACGAGCTTATCCACCTTCCCACAAATCGCAGCCTCCGTTAGGACTCTGGTTGTTTCCTGGAACGAGGCAGCAGATATGAATGACTTCGTATGCAATGCTGCCTTGGTGATTCCCTGCAAAACGTGAGATGCCATAATCGGCCGTTTGCCCTCTTTCAAAAGCTGCCCGTTTATCTGAGACAGGTCCTCTTTATCTATCTCATCTCCCACGATGTATGGGGAATCCCCAGCGTCTCTGATCTCGCGCTTCTGCAGCATCTGCCGCACGATGACCTCGATGTGCTTGTCGTTTATCGGAACACCCTGGAGCCTGTAGACCTTCTGAACCTCATTGACGAGGTACACTGCCATGTCCTCAACTCCGAGCACCTTCAGGAGACTCTGCAGAACGACTCCGCCATCGACCAGCACATCCCCTTTCTTTACGTAATCACCATCGTGAACAACAACTGATCTTCCTCTTGGTATGAGGTACTCAACCGGCTCCTGCTCCATAGATGCGTTTGGAATTGGAGTTACGATGATCTTCCTCTTCGTCTTATGCTCCTTTCCAAATTCAACTGTCCCATCTATGTCGGAGATTACCGCCGGATCCTTTGGGATTCTAGCTTCAAACAGCTCTGAGATCCTGGGGAGACCTCCCGTGATATCCCTCGTCTTTACGATATCCTTCGGGATCCTCGCGATGATATCACCTGCGTTAAGCTTGTCTCCATCGTGCACATCGATAACAGAATCTATCGACAGAAGGTACCTTGCCTCAGCTCTGTTAGCGAGGACTAGAGGCTTCCCATTATCCCCAACGATAGCGATCATTGGTCTGAAGCTTGCTGTTGTAGCCGACTGCTTCCAATCCACA
This sequence comes from Holosporales bacterium, assembly GCA_031267075.1. Classification (GTDB taxonomy): domain Bacteria; phylum Pseudomonadota; class Alphaproteobacteria; order RUG11792; family RUG11792; genus JAIRYU01. The sequence goes on along the minus strand of JAIRZU010000041.1, from coordinate 13,560 downwards.
ACCACCTTACTCGAGATGCCTGTGGTCTCATCTACGACTTCTCTCAGCGACTGCCCATCTACCAAGTCCACAAACTTCGCGAAGCCTGCAGCTTCACAGATGATTGGAGTTGTATAGGGATCCCACTCTGCCAGCACCTGCCCAACCTTGACATTTTCACCAGCCGAGACTTTTAGGCTTGCTCCATATGGAACCTTATAAGACATCCTCTCTCTGCCATTCTCGTCGATCAGAGCGATCTCAGCTTTCCTAGAAATGACCACTGTGTAGCCTGAGCTGTTCACTGCTGATGTTACGTTCTTGAAGGCAATCTTCGCATCCATCGATGACTCGACGCTGGACTGCTCAGCACTCTTCTGTGCAGCACCACCGATGTGGAATGTTCGGAGTGTGAGCTGAGTACCGGGCTCTCCAATCGACTGAGCAGCAATAACTCCGACCGCCTCATATACGCTGACGAGAGTGCTTCTAGCTAGATCCCTACCGTAGCACATAGCGCACACACCGCGACGGCTTTCGCATGTTATTGGAGATCTGACAAGCACCTCATCAATCCCGGCTTCCGATATCTCATCCACTTTGTATTCATCGATGATGCCGCCCTTAGGTACGATCAAGGAACCATTATTGGGATTGACAACATTGCTCGCTGCCACCCTCCCAAGGATCCTTTCCTTTAGTGATATAACGATGTTGGCTCCATCATACACGTTACGCATCCAGATGCCTGCCGATGTCCCGCAGTTATCCTCAGAGACGATGCAGTCATTAGCTACGTCTACAAGCCTTCGCGTGAGGTATCCTGAGTTCGCTGTCTTCAGTGCGGTGTCGATTAGTCCCTTGCGGCTTCCATGGGTCGATGTGAAGTACTCCAAGACCGACAACCCCTCCTTGAAGTTTGAAACAATTGGGGTCTCGATGATTTCACCAGTTGGCTTCGCCATTAACCCTCTCATACCGGCGGACTGCTTCAGCTGGGCCATCGACCCTCTGGCCTTAGAGTGAACCATCATGTATACCGAGTTCGGTTGCTTCCCCTTCTCTGAGTAAGACACCGCTCTCATTAAGGCTTCAGCAACACGGTCACCACACTTATCCCAGGCGTCAACCACCTTGTTGTACTTCTCACCATGCGTAATGAATCCGTCCAGATACTGCTGCTCGAACTCGCATACTATCTTCTCGGTTTCCTTAACGAGAGTCTCCTTCTCAGGTGGGACAACGAGGTCGTCCTTCCCGTACGAAATCCCTGCTAGCGTCATGTGCTTAAAGCCGACGGCCATCATGCGATCGACGAAGATAGCGGTTTCCTTCGGGCCACAGTGGAAGTACACCTCATCGATGATCGAGCTTATCTCGGACGATGTTAGAACCCTGTTCACGATATCAAATTTGATATCCTTATGGCGCGGCAGGATCTGGCTGAATACGACGCGCCCAGGAGTAGTCTCTATGACGCGGCACTCATGTGTTCCATCCTCATTGTAGTACGGGATTCTTGTTTTGATTTTGGTGTGGTATGTGAGCCTCTTGCTTTCCAGCGCATACATGATCTCACTTAAATTCGCAACGGCGCAGCCTTCATTCTCTAGCCCTTCGACAAGCATCGTCATGTAGTAGATCCCGAGGACTATGTCCTTCGATGGCACAACTATCGGCTTCCCGTTTGAGGGGCTCAGTATGTTGTTGGTGGATAGCATCAAGATCCTAGCCTCCAATTGAGCTTCGATAGATAGTGGTACATGGACAGCCATCTGGTCACCGTCGAAGTCTGCGTTGAATGCAGTACATACGAGTGGGTGAAGCTGGATGGCCTTCCCTTCGATCAGTACAGGTTCAAACGCCTGGATACTCAACCTGTGAAGCGTCGGGGCTCTGTTGAGGAGAACGGGGTGCTCCCTTATGACCTCCTCCAAAATATCCCATACCTCAGGCCTATCGCGCTCGATCATCCTCTTTGCAGACTTCAGGGTGCTAGCCAGTCCGTACTGCTCCAGCTTAGCGTAGATGAAGGGCCTGAACAGCTCGAGGGCCATCATCTTTGGAATGCCACACTGGTGAAGCTTCAGCTCTGGACCGACGACGATGACTGAACGCCCTGAATAGTCGACTCGCTTTCCGAGTAGGTTCTGACGGAAGCGCCCCTGCTTCCCTTTTAGCATATCTGCCAGAGACTTGAGGGGGCGTTTGCTGGAGCCTACTATCGCCTTAGCCCCCCTGCGTTTGTTATCGAATAGCGCATCGACCGCCTCCTGCAACATCCTCTTTTCGTTGCGGATAATGATGTCTGGGGCACCGAGCTCGAGGAGACGCTTCAGTCTGTTATTTCTATTGATAACCCTCCTGTAGAGATCGTTCAGATCGCTGGTAGCGAACCTTCCACCTTCAAGTGGAACGAGCGGCCTCAGCTCTGGTGGAAGAACAGGGAGGACGGTTAGTACCAGATGCTCAGGTCGCGCACCTGTATCGAGAAATGCCTGCAAGATCTTCAGGCGCTTCACTATCTTCTTTTTCCTGATGTCGATGACGCCGGCTTCGAGCTCAGCCTTATGCCTGGCAATCTCACCCTTCAGGTCTATCGCCGCCAGCATATCCCTGATAGCCTCAGCTCCTATGCTAGCTGCAAAAGCTCCCTCTCCATAGGCGTCGAGAGCATCCTGGTACTCCTCCTCCGTTATCGTTTGAGATTGTGAGAAGTGGCTGAGACCGGGCTCGAGAACGACATACCTCTCGAAGTACAGAATCCTCTCGAGCTCCTTCAAGCTCACATCCAGAATCATTGAAATCCGACTTGGAATCGACTTCATAAACCAGACATGAACAACAGGTGCGGCGAGCTCGATGTGCCCCATCCTCTCTCGCCTGACGTTACTAAGAGTAACCTCAACACCGCACTTTTCACAGACTATCCCCTTATACTTCATGCGCTTGTACCTGCCGCAGTTGCATTCATAGTCTTTGACAGGCCCAAAGATCTTAGCGCAAAACAGCCCATCTCGCTCCGGCTTGAACGTACGGTAATTTATGGTTTCTGGTTTTTTCACTTCACCATATGACCAGGAGCGAATCTCCTCTGGGCTTGCGATTGAGATTCTGATCGAATCAAAATCAGTCACTACCCCAGGCTTATTGGTCGCTGGTACAACATTCTTGAAACTCATAATGTGAACTCCTATACATTTGTCTCTTGCAGATCCTTGCTATTCTCGAACGAGATATTCAGACAGAGGGACCTCAGCTCCTTCACCAAAACATTGAATGATTCAGGTGTTTTTGGAACGACCTCATTTTTGCCGCTTACGATTGATTCGTAAACCATCGTCCTTCCATCCACGTCATCTGATTTTACCGTTAGTATCTCTTGTAGGACGTGGGAGGCACCGTAGCCTTCCAAGGCCCACACCTCCATTTCTCCGAATCTCTGTCCACCAAACTGAGCCTTTCCACCGAGTGGCTGCTGGGTGATTAGACTGTATGGCCCAACGGACCTAGCGTGAATCTTGTCATCAACGAGGTGGTGTAATTTCAGCATGTATTTATACCCGACGGTTATCTTCCTATCAAACGGTGCACCTGTGCAGCCATCGTACAATGTCATCTGCCCAGTCTTATCTATTCCTGCTCTATCAAGAAAGTCCTCTATGTCACTTAGCTTAGCCCCATCAAACACAGGACTAGCAACTGGTACTCCGCGACACAGGTTATCTGCTAGCTCAACAAACTCATCATCCTTCAGGGCCTTTATGTCGTTGATATCCTCGTTGTCGCAGTAGATGCTGACGACCTTATCTCTCACTTCTTCAAGCGTCGTTGCATCGGCTCTATACTCATCTAGGGCCTTCTGGATTTGAGTACCAAGCCCGTGAGCGGCGGCACCGAGGTGTGTCTCTAAAACCTGCCCAACATTCAACCTTGATGGTAATCCGAGAGGATTCAAAACTATATCGACTGGAGTGCCGTCAGCGAAATACGGCATATCCTCAACTGGAACTATCCTCGAGACAACTCCCTTGTTGCCGTGACGACCAGCCATTTTATCACCAGGCTGGATCTTCCTCTTATTCGCGACAAAAACCCTAACGAGCTTCAAAACACCTGGTGGGAGATCGTCTCCTTTTCGCAGCTTATTGACGCTATCTTCGAAGGCTTTCTGCAGCCTCTCTATCTTATCTTTAAACTGTTTGATGATGATGTCAACTGATTTTTGCGCCCGTTGCCCCTTGACAGATATTCCCATTAGTTGGTAGAATGAGAGGTCAGCGATCATGTTGTCCGTTACCGAGTCTCCCTCTTTGTACTCCATGAATTTCGCTGCAAGCTTCTGGTCGATTATTTTGTCGTAGAGCTGCCTGCGGTAGGTCTGCTCCATGATCTTCCTTTCGGTGTCGCGGTCCTTGGCTAGCTCATCTATAAACTGCCGCTCGATTGCGATTGCTCTTTCATCCTTCTCGACTCCGCGCCTCATCAGGACCTGAACATCGACAACGGTTCCAGATACACCTGGTGGAACTCTAAAGGAGCTCCCCTTAACGTCAGCGGCCTTCTCACCGAAGATCGCCCTTAGCAGCTTCTCCTCTGGAGTCATCGGGGTTTCCCCCTTTGGTGTTACTTTCCCAACCAGGATATCTCCAGGGTTGACCTCGGAGCCAACGTAAATAATACCGGACTCATCGAGATTCCTCAGTGACTCCTCAGCGATGTTCGGGACATCCCTAGTAAACTCTTCATTCCCAAGTTTAGTGTCCCTGGCCATCACCTCGAAGCTCTCGATATGGATCGACGTAAGAACATCATCCTTCACTATCTTCTCAGAGAGGATGATTGAGTCCTCGAAGCTGTAGCCGCGCCACGACATGAAGGCCACGAGGAGGTTCCGCCCCAGAGCCAGCTCTCCCTTTTCTGTCGACGGTCCGTCAGCAATGATGTCACCTTCCTCGACGACATCTCCTGGTTTTACTAATGGTTTCTGGTTGATGCATGTGCCCATATTTGAACACATAAACTTGGAGAGGGTATACACATCCGCCCCTGCGTTATCCTCGTTCGCTACACGAATGGCAATCTTCTTGGCATCCACATAATCCACTATCCCGCCGTGTTTAGCGATCACAGTTGCTCCTGAGTCCTTAGCGATAACCTCCTCCATTCCAGTACCTACGAGTGGGGCTTCCGGCACAAGCAGTGGAACTGCCTGCCTCTGCATGTTCGCTCCCATCAATGTACGGCTTGCATCATCGTTCTCTAAGAATGGAATGAGAGCGGCTGCAACGGAAACGACCTGCCTTGGTGATACGTCTGCATGTGATATTTCTGATTTCTGACGAAGCCCTATATCGCCGGCGCGTCTCGATATCACGAGATCCTCTGTTATGGTTCCGGACTTATCTACTGCTACCCCCGCCTGAGCGACAGTGCATTTCCACTCTTCTGTTGCAGTGAGGTATGTGACCTCATCCGTTATCCTACCATCAACAACCTTACGGTATGGAGCCTCGATGAACCCATACTTATTGATCTTGGCATACGATGCTAGGGAGTTGATCAACCCTATGTTCTGTCCTTCCGGAGTTTCTATTGGACACAGCCTTGAGTAGTGCGTTGGGTGGACGTCACGAACCTCGAACCCAGCTCGGTCTCTCGATAGACCACCTGGGCCAAGAGCCGATAATCTCCTCTTGTGTGTAATCTCAGACAGTGGATTGGTCTGATCCATAAACTGTGATAGCTGAGATAGGAGGAAGAAGTCCCTCACCGCCGAGATCAGTGGCTTCGCATTGATGAGGTCACTCGGCACGTAGTTGTCTATATCGGCAGTCACTATCTTTTCACGTATCAATCTTTCCATACGAAGCATGCCGAGCCTGCACTGATTCTCAATCAACTCGCCGACTGACCTAACCCTTCTGTTACCTAGGTTATCGATATCATCCGTAGTTTCCTTACCATCCTTAACGGCGAATAGAAGCTTTACTATCTCGATGAGGTCGCGCTTCTGCATTGTCCTCACTTCCTCCGGAGTATCAAGCCCAAGCCTATCATTGATCTTAGCTCTACCAACGGCAGATAGGTCATAGCGCTCTGGATCGAATAGAATCGCATAGAGGCGATCCTCTCCTCCTGATACAGATGGCTGCTCTCCAGGCACCAGTGATCTGTACAGCTCTATCAAAGCATCAGATCTGTTGTTACACCGCGAGTGCACAAACGTGTTGATCATGTACGGACCAGATGTTGCAGAATCGATAAACAGGATATTTATCTTCTTGATTTTTAGGGTCTCAAGCTTCTTGATGGTAACGTCCGTAATCTTCTCGCCAGCCTCAAAATATATCTCTCCTGTCTGCTCGTTGATCATCTCATTTGCGATGTACATATCGAGCATCGCCTCATCTGATATGAAGACGTTCTTCAGGCCCCCCTCCTCTAAGTCATCGATGATCCGTGCATTCAGCCTATCTCCAACCTTAGCTACTACCTGCATCGTGTCGGCATCGACTATATCAGCATCGAGCTTCGTTACGCTAAAGTGCCTTCTGTCGAATTTACGTGACCAGCCTCCCTTAACCTTCTTGTACTCGACTGACTCGTGGAAGCAATCGAGAATCTCCTCTTTCGACATCCCGGTCATATACATCTCTGGAAGAGCCTCACCCTTCTTCAGCTTCTTCCTGTACTGCTCAGTCTCCCTGCTTTCGAGACACATGAAGAATGTCGATGCCAGGACCTTACGTCTCCTATCAATCCTCACATACAGCACATCCCTATGGTCAAACTCGAAGTCTATCCACGATCCGCGGTATGGGATTATCCTTGCCGCAAAGAGGTGCTTCCCTGAGGAGTGTGTCTTCCCATCGTCGTGATCGAAGAAGACTCCTGGGCTCTTGTGCATCTGCGATACAACGACCCTTTCAATTCCATTGAATATAAAGGTCCCGCGCTCCGTCATGAGAGGAATGTCACCGAGGTACACATCCTGCTCCTTGACATCCTTTATAGCTCTGGAACCAGTTGCAAGATCCACATCCCATATGACCAACCTGAACTTCCCTCTAAGGGCAGCGGCGTATGTACCTCCTCTATGTCGGCACTCAGCCTCTGTGTACTTCGGTTCCTCAAATGAGTAACCACAGAATTCGAGCTGAGATTTCCCGGCTGGATCCTTGATTGGGAAAAACGAATGGAAAGTCCAAAGGAGCCCAATGTCCTTCATTTCACTAGATGGGACGCCGTACTGTAGGAAGGTGTCGAATGAATTTTTTTGAAGAGCGATGAGATTGGGTAACTGAGCCTTTTCCTTTATCTTCCCGAAGAATCTGCGGATGCGTTTGCGTCCTGTATATGATCTTACCATACTGAACCCTTTATTTATAACAATTGCACAGAACAGCTTGAAGGCGGGCAGCCGCCTGTGGCTGCCCGCCTTTTAATTTCTATTTCATAGATCACTTTACTGTAACTTTTGCTCCTACCGCTTCTAGCTGCTTCTTGATTTTCTCGGCATCCTCCTTGTTGAGGCCAGCCTTCACAGTCTTTGGGGCACCCTCAACTAGATCCTTCGCTTCCTTCAAACCGAGGTTAGGATCGATTGCGCGTACCTCCTTGATGACATTGATCTTACTAGCTCCAGCATCCGTTAGCTCAACCTCAAACTCAGTCTTTTCTTCGACTGGGGCAGCTCCACCTGCGGCTGGACCAGCGGCCACCGCTGCTACAGCAGTAGCGCTAACTCCCCATTTCTCCTCCAACATCTTAGATAACTCCGCTGCCTCTAGCACAGTCAGTTTCGACAGCTCCTCAACAATCTTTTCTAATTCCGCCATTTTCTATACTCCTTTCAAAAACAAAAAATAGGACACCTATGTCCTTCTCTTAACCCTGACTCTGCGCAGCGATCACTCTCGCCACCCTTGCCGATGGTTCCTTAATGGTTCTAACGATCTTAGTCGCCGCCGCAGTTAGCAGCCCGACTATCCTAGCACGCAACTCATCTAGCGATGGTAGGGCCGCCAACACCTTAATCGTATCGACAGATATTACATTCCCATCCATCACTCCACATAGAACCTCGACCTTCTTACTTTCCTTCGCAAACTCCGATATGGCTTTCGCCATTCCAACTGGATTATCCGAATATGCCAACGCAGTTGGCCCATCGAAATAATCAGATATCGAAGAGAGGTGGGAATCCTTGATTGCCAAGCGCGCCAGCGTATTCTTTAGAACCTTGAAGTTCGAATCAGCCGCCTTCATATCCTTGCGAAACTTCGTTATCTCCTCAACCGTAATTCCAGCAGCTCTGCTGACTGCAATAACAACTGAAGCGTCCAGTAACTTACCTCGGATATCCGATACGAAAGCTTCTTTTTCCTGTCTTTTCATACCTATCCTCCTTAACCTTCATCCAATCCACAGAAGGAGTATAAAACACCACTTCTGTCTATTGCAGGAATCAACATGATGGATCTTAATCCATGTAGCCACGCGGCAACACGGAACCTGCAGTCTTCGACAACGCCTGATTTATCGATCAAGCGTTCCTTCACCGCACCAGGACACCTAAGCAATCCCGGTACGACAAAACTTTTCCTAATCCACTGAGAAAGCAATGCCAACCCCCATCGTTGAACTTAATGTTACCTTCTTCAGATATGTGCCCTTTGCGCTGACGGGCTTCGCCTTCGTGACCGCATCAAGAAGAGCCCTCACATTCTCAGCTATAGCAGCATCAGAGAAACTTACCTTCCCGAGGCCGGCATGCACAATCCCACCCTTCTCGGTTCTATATTCTATCTGGCCTCCTTTGATGTTGCGGATTGCAGTTGCTACATCAGTAGTCACTGTGCCAAGCTTCGGATTCGGCATGAGTCCTTTTGGGCCTAGGATCTTACCGACCTTCCCGACTAGCACCATCATATCTGGAGTGGCGATGCATCGATCGAATGGCACATTGCCTTTCTGTATCATCTCGACTAGATCCTCTGCACCAACGACTTCGGCTCCTGCTGCCTTGGCTTCCTCAGCCTTCTGGTCCTTAGCGAACACAGCCACCCTATATGTTTTCCCAGTACCATTTGGAAGAGATACGACACCCCTTATCATCTGGTCCTGTTTCGTAGGGTCAATTCCAAGCATGATGCTGATTTCCACGGTCTCATCGAACTTCGCAGTTGCGGTTTTCTTGATGATCGCTATGGCGTCTTCCAACGTGCGTACTGCATCGAAATTCAGATCCTTCCTAGCGGCTTTCAAGCGCTTCCCAATACGTGCCATAATACTATCAGCCCTCCACTACTTCGACGCCCATAGACTTAGCGGAGCCTATGATCATACGGCCGGCTGCCTCGACATCATGGGCATTCATGTCTATCATTTTCTGCTTCGCTATCTCCTCTACCTGCGACATCTTGATCTTTGCTACTGGGGCGGTGATGCCTGTTTTCTGTGAGCCACTCGTGATCTGCGCTGCCTTCTTTATGTAGTACGTTACAGGCGGGGTCTTCATTTCGAACGAGAAGCTCTTATCGACGTATGCCGTGATGACAACTGGAACTGGCATTCCAGGTTCCATCGACTGGGTCTTAGCATTGAAGTCCTTACAGAACTCCATAATGTTGAGACCCTTCTGAGCTAGCGCCGGCCCGATCGGTGGCGATGGATTCGCCTTCCCAGCTGGGATCTGCAGCTTCACATATCCCACAATCTTCTTTGCCATTTTACTCTCCTAACTAAAACACGACAACAACAAACCCGTGGTGCACAACGATCAAATGACCAAATCTCCCACAGGACCTTCATACCTTAGCGACTTGCACATACTCCAATGTGACTGGCGTCGCCCTACCAAATATCATAACAGATACCTTCAACCTTTGCTTGTCATCCTCCACCTCTTCAACAAATCCGGAGAATGAAGCAAACGGCCCATCTGTGACCCTCACCTGATCTCCGACATCGTAGGTAATCGTGCTCCTTGGTGCTTCACTCGACTCCTTGACCTGCTTCATAATCTTAACTACTTCTTGGTCGCTGATTGGTGTTGGATGACCCTTTGTTCCGAGGAATCCGGAGACTCTCGGGATCTCCCTTACCAGGCAGCCGGCATCATCGTTCATAACCATTCTAATGAGGATATACCCTGGGAAGTACTTCTTATTGACATTGACCTTCTCGCCGCCTTTGATCTCAACGACCTCCTCTGTCGGGATTAGTATCTCCTCGAAGTAGTTCCTGAGGCCCTTCTTCTCGGCTGAGCTCAATATCGCCTGAGCGACCTTGCTCTCAGAGCCAGAGTAAACATGAACTATGTACCACCGTGCCTTCTGCATCACTTACCAATTATCGAATGAACAATCTTATACCATGCCGTGTCGACGAGCGCGAAAAACAGAGACGCGATCAGCGCGATGACAAAGACCACGATAGTCGTTATGATCACCTCTTTCCTAGAGGGCCAAGTCACTTTATCAATCTCATTACGCACATCCGCTATGAATGAGAAAAACCTCCCGATAACAGACCCAGACGCCATAAGCACACACTCTAACTCAACAGTGGCAGGAGTGGAGGGGCTCGAACCCCCAACCGCCGGTTTTGGAGACCGGAACTCTACCAAATTGAGCTACACTCCTACTCTTCACCCGGAGCATTGTAACATACCTCCGCTGCCATTACCATAGGGAATGATTGTTTTTATGCGGGCTCATGTGGTTAGCTGTAGAAACGCCACCGAGGCGGTGGCGGTGGCGCTTCTTGGGTGTTGAGCTTGTGTTGTGTTATCCGTGCACTCCACTTACTCCGCTATCGAGCTCCTCCATGAAGTACGCCCCCTTGCTTATCACTCTGTTTATGGAGCCTGGCGCTGGGGATCCTCTCGAGGCTTTTGGTGACACAATGCTCTGGTATTCGTATGGCATTCGTATTTCCATGGGGTCTATAAGGTACCCCGGTAGTAGCGTACATGCTGCGGCCAGTGGCCCTCCCGTTGCCACACTAATCTCTATGGCTGTGACATTGGCACTGCTCAATTGGTCAGTGATGGACTGCTTCGTCGGACTCAGAGTCACGTTCGCACACGGCATCAGCCAACTATCTTCCTCATCCATATTCATGCAGTCTTGTATAAGTGCTTTAGTGCTCGCTGTCCCGCTTATCTCCAGCGCGTAGGCACCTTGTAGGTGCGTATACAGGTATGTCTCTTGTCCGCTTGCATCCTCGGTTACGACCGCCAGTCTAGTTACTCTGGGCCTGACAGGAAAGTATGTATCGGTAGCCGTATTTCCGTTCTCGCTCTGGTGTTCGCTGCTGGCCTTGATCCATCTCTCGTTTTCTCCCTTCTTGCTCACATCCAGCATATCCGGTATCATTATTTCTACCATGATAGACCTGAGTTTATCGGGACACAGTACCCAGTCTAACAACTTGCATGCTCTACTCCTTGCCTTATCATGCCTGAGTTCTTCCAATGTGTGCTCAAAGATATTCTCTATGAAGAGGTGCATACCTGTACTAGATTTAGTACCCGAGATAGCTCGTGCTATGATTGTTGTATCTGGGACACTATCGGGTAGTGTATCTGGGTCTGCAGTTCTCTCAACTACAGGACTCTCTCTCTCTCTCTCTCTCTAGAACTCCGCGGCTTCCGTGTACTTCTGCCATGCCTACAACACATAGTGCTACCATTAAACCTACCAATTTGCTTTTCATGTTTTCCTCCCCTTAGAGGATAAAGATTTCTATAAGTAGGTTAGCATGTGAAGGGTTAAAATTTAGTTAACGGATGAAATTATTTTCAACATGGGCGTAAAAAGAATTTGCATTGGAGGCGGGATTGAGCGACACTGTGTACTACTGAATTGGTTTGAAAAAGGAGAATGCTGATGAGCATGAATGAAGAAAAACTGAATGATGAGGAGAGGACGGCCTGCGAAGTGTGGACTCGCGTGATGGGGTACTACAGGCCGGTTGCAGCTTTTAACAAAGGAAAGCACAGTGAGTATGTGGATAGGAAATGCTTTAAGGAGAAGCCGTGCTGTTGCGAGGCTGATCAGTAAGCTGTCCGTTGGGGTACTTGGTACGTCGTTGTTTGCGGCTGATGCTCCCTCGCTCTCGGGGCTTTCAATAGTAGTGATAGCTCCGTCTAGCGGGGACTCAGCGCATGTATGGAAGAGCGTTTCTGCCGCAGTCGGGAGATCCATTACTCCCATTAATACTGGGACGTCTGATGCTCAGATCTTTGCAAATGTAGAAAGTAAAGTTGTGGCTCTGAATTGGGCCCTCCGCTCTAAGTGGATGATTGTCTGGGCTTTCCGCGGCGGGTATGGCGTTGACAGACTGATGCCAGCAATTGTGAAGGAAGATTACTCAGACGTTCCAAAGAAGGTGCTGATAGGGTACAGTGACATCACCCCTCTCCTCCTGCATATGTTTCAGAAATATGGGTGGACTGTCATACATGGGCCATGCCTGCGGGAGGTTGCCCTCGGTACGAAATCTCAGAGATCATGTAAGGCGCTTTTGGATTTCTTGCACGGGCGTACCGATGGCTTTGTAATCGACGATCTTGTTCCATTTAATAAGGAGGCTGCAGCTGCGAAAGAGATATGTGGTGAGATTACCGGAGGCAACTTGACGTGTATAGTTTCCACGATAGGGACGCAGTGGCAGATTGAGACCAAAGGCAAAATCGTCCTTCTGGAGGATACGAATGTGAAGGGATTCTACCTAGACAGATTGCTGACCCACATGGCTAATGCCGGCTGCTTTACTGGTGTTGTCGCAGTTGTGCTTGGGAATTTCGGTTGCGATGCTGGAGTGTGTAATGTTCTTAAATGCTTCGCAGAGCGCCTGAAGATTCCGGTTTATAAGAGCTCTCTTTTCGGTCACGAGAAAGATAATATGCCATTCGGCTACGGCTTCAGTGGGAGCATCCTGAGAGTATCAGCTAAAGCGTATAAGGTGAGTATGACGTCAAAGAGTAGGCTTCCATCGTAACACTCCAGGATTAGAGCTTGTGGAAGGAGGCACGGAGTAAGCCTGTGATGGTGACAGCTAGGTGAAATTGGCTCATTTAGAACCCGTCTTCAAGGATTAAAACCTCCTAAGTAAGGTCATAACATGGGAGATCATAACCATGTTTTCAGAGGAGCTTATTGATATTTCAAAGTCTTTTGACAAGCGCCTATAGTGATTTAACCAAGCAAAAGTTCTCTGCTACAATCCACCTCTTTGCAAGGATAGCCCACTCATCCTTGATTCTCTTTGAGATTGCTACAGTTCTTTTGAGGATATCTTTTACAGAGAGCTTGGAGTTCTAGATAGCTAGGGCTCATCGCTTGGGACAGTCGTGCAGATTGGGTTTCTCGACTCTGCCTCTATGAAGTCTATGATTTCCTCGATGTGTTGCTGGCCGGCATATCTGCTGCGGACCAGCTGGAGGTTATCGGTAAAGTTAATGGATTCGCCGGGAGTCACGAACATGTCCTTGTATGCACTCATCATCTCCCTTATCGTATCCGCTGCAAAGCCACGTCTCTTGAGGCCAACGATGTTGAGGCCATGGAG
>JAIRZU010000026.1 GCA_031267075.1 Holosporales bacterium | reverse complement strand
GTTCACAGCGTCGAACGATGTGGACTCCAGAATCTCTATCTTAAATCCGATCTGCTTGGAAAGCTGCAGCATCGACATATACGAACCGTACGTTACAGAAAATGGGCCGACGGATAATGTCTGGTTGGCCTTCATAACTCTCGAGAGGATAGTGATCGTATTAGCATCCGGGTACATGCAGATCTGCCAAGAGGAGTTATCTACTTGGTCGCTCGCCTGCTTTGTGTACCTGCCATCCACACACAGTACTGCTTCGGTGGCTGTTATGATGGCGCGGCCATTAGAGCCTGTGAAGCCGGATATCTGTGTTAGCCACGATACCTCCTTATCGAAGTTTCCAAACGAATTGTTGATTGCTATGAAGATCGCGTCACTGCCTGCCTTAGCAAGCTCGGTTCTCAATTTTTCTAGCATAGCTGCGTGATGCATATTATATGGTCCTCTGGAATTGGTTGGAAATGGCGTCGATGGCTTTAAGCTCGATTAAGATCTGTTCAAGGTCGTCTATGTGTACCATGTTTGGGCCGTCGCATGGAGCAGAATCTGGGTTGTCATGTGTCTCCATGAAGACTCCTGCTACCCCTACTGCTACAGCGGCCCTTGCTAGGATTGGGGCGAACTTACGCTCCCCACCAGACGATGCTCCATTAGCCGATGGCATCTGCACCGAGTGCGTCGCATCAAATATGATTGGATAGCCAGTCTGTGCCATAATCGGAATACCTCTAAAATCAGTTACAAGTGCGTTGTATCCGAAGCAGGTCCCTCTATCGCATAGCATTATATCTGATGCTCCAAAGTGTTCTAGCTTCGCGACGATGTGGGCCATGTCGGCTGGAGCTAAGAACTGCCCCTTCTTGACGTTTATCACACGTCCAGTTTCAGCTGCTGCCTTCAGGATATCAGTCTGCCTACATAGGAACGCTGGGATCTGTAGGACGTCAGCGACTTCTCCTACGATCGCACATTGCTCTGGCAGGTGAACATCCGTCAGAACAGGAACACCAAACTTCGACTTAACGGCGCTCAATATGTCGAGGCCCTCGTGAAGCCCCACACCTCTCTGGCTGGAAATGCTTGTCCTGTTAGCCTTGTCGAAAGATGACTTGAATATGCAGCCGACGCCAAGCCTCCTGCATACCTCCGTTATTCTACCACACATGTATACCGAGTGGTCAAGAGATTCTATGACACATGGCCCACCTATGAAAACAAATGGTATGTCATTCGCTACACTAACTCCCCCTACCGAAACCAATTTCACGCTAGCCGCACCAGACGCTGACGCCGTCTAAAACAGCGTCATAACTTGGATGGGAGTATAGTACAAATCACGCAGATCTGTCTAGATCCGGCTCCAGCTGTGGAGGTGGGTGGAAGGAGCGTTGTCTCAGTACGCCCCCTCTACTCTATAGTTCTGTGATTACTCTGGATCCTCGGCTGGTGGTGTGGCTCTCTGGTATAGGATGTAGGTGTAGGCTGGGTGGCCTGTGATCCGTGTAACGGCCGCTGTATGTCTGATCGTGGTCCTATTGCTTGCTACCATTGCCCGCAGGGCATCCATCGGATCTTTGCTACCGGGGAGGGGTGCTTTGGCTACACCAATCTGCGCGTACTCACTGGTCGGTAGGGCGGGTGCCTGTGCTATCATGGCCTGATGGTACCTTGCAACGCCTAGTTCATTGACTGTGTCGTTGGTGAGTGCATCTGCTACTGTATCATTGTGTGATCTGCCATCGTCTGGTGGTGAGTGTTCAGCGGTGATCGTTGTGCTGATGAGGGTTACTTTCCCTGTGCGCGAATATATGGCTGTTTTGTTCTTGTTTTCGAATGGACTCGTCAGCTTCTGCCCGGGATTATTTGGATCGTCAGGTCGGACTCTGTCTTCTTCGGTGTGATTATAAGTGGTTGCGGTTGCGGCCATCCATGGTTCGGTAGCTGATTTGGGTCCTAGGACATAGGTATATAGGGAGTCAAACGGGGCGGTCTCACTAGGAGTGACGTGGTTCCCGCTATACTGCCAGCAACTCGCGATATCTCGTATTGTGGTGTTGCCGTCAGCCACACCTAGTTGCTGCTGCACAATCCTTTCGACGACGACCTTGACATACTCCTGGTACCTTCCACTTGTGTATATCTGAGCCACCAGATTCATCGCTCCAAGGTTTAGCAGCTCTAGCCGGATGAACCTAGGTATGCCTGTTGGTTGTCTTGGTGTTTCTTCCTCTGTCCCGCTGGGGGTGTCGATTGTCACGTGGACGACGCCCAGTGGCTCCTCGAGTGCACTCAGCCGCCTCTCTATCTCTGCGAACCTCCCGAACATTGTTTGCTGTTGAGATGCTGGAGCCCTACTTACAACTAAAGTACTCTCTCTCTAGAACTCCACGGCTTCCGCCACTTCCATACACCTCTGCTATTCCTGTAACACATAGTGCTACCGTTAAACCTACCATTAACTTGCTTTTCATGTTTTCCTCCCGCTTCAAAAATTTGCGCTTCCTTGCATGTAACATGCTATCTGGAAAAGGTTGCTAAAAGGTTAACGGAAGAGATTATTTTTTGAGATGAGGGTGGACGACCTGTAGCTAGATCAGATAATTCATACCAAATCCCATTTCTGGTATCCAAAAGATGTTATGGTACAAAAAGTACAGGAGATATGTGGTAAGAAAATAAGTCGCAGTAGTATGCATCGTGAAATGCAGAAGCTGAAATATTCCTATATAACACCTCGTCCACAGCACTACAAACAGGATAAGGAAAAGGTAGAGACTTTTAAAAAAACATCAATGAGAAATTGAAAGAAAAGGACTATGCTGATGTATTATTTTTTGATGAAGCAAGATTCGGGACTCATACAAAGATAGGGTATGGGTGGTTTAAAAAAGGCGAAAGAACCCCGGTAAAAGTGAAAATAGGCTACAAGGCACTTTATGTTTATGGAGCTATATCCGCGAGAAATGGCTCGCATTTCAGCGCAAGTTTTGGCAGCGTAAATACGGAATGTATGAATGCATTTTTGAAGATGCTTTCTGAAAATTACATAGATCAAAAGATCGCAATCATCATGGATGGAGCTAGATGGCATAAGTCAAAAGATCTTGAAGTTCCTAAGAATGTGGATATTATCCTGCTACCACCATACTCCCCAGAGCTTAATCCTGTGGAGAGATTGTGGAGATATCTGAAGCAGAACGTACTGCGTAACAGGCTTTTTGAGACTCTAGAATCACTAGAGTTATCCCTCCAAGCTTTTATCAACTCACTTCATGAAACAACAATTATTGGATTATGCAATAATAGCTATTTTAGATGTTTAGTAATGGGACTTGGTATAAGTTAATTGAACTGGCTAGACCTCTCCCGCATAGCCTCCAGAATCAGAGCTATTGCTAGGAGACACGGAGCACCGGATCGACGCAGCAAGAAACTGATTGTGGAGGTTGGGGATTTTTACATGTTCATGAGATACGCGTACAGAAGCCACGTTAGCATCACGAATGTCGCCATTACGATTCCGCATAGAGCCCACCTTTTTGCCGAGATATAGCCGGTAGAGAATAGTAGGATAGATACAGGGGACGTGTAGTGGGTCAGGATATTCGACGTTGCGCTGAATGCCGCGAGGGTCATTGCCACCACGGTCTTATCTATCCCAATGCTGAAGCCAGTTGCTAGGAACGATGCATATAGTGCAACGATCCTTCCGCTTTCTCCGCAGAAGAAGTAGTGCGAGAAAAAGTAAATCACTGATAGGATTAGGAACGATTGCCACTGTCCGAGGCCAGCAACAACTGTCGCTATCGTACCGGCAAACCACGTGATGACGCCGGAGCTGATGAGGTTATTTACGAACGAAATCAGAATTCCAAGTGAGATGACGGCACTGAATGTGTTGCTGCAGGATAGGATGTCCTTCACGGCGAGGGTTCGCGTCAGCAGGAATATGCAAACTCCGATTAGTGTTGTGACTAGAACTGGGATTTCGAGGGCTGAGGAAAATACCCACATCACCAGCATCAGGATGAAAACGGAAACTATGAACTTTTCCCTGTCTGTCATTGGGCCGAGGTTAGCGTAATTCGTAGTAGCTAACTGCCTGACTGTGCTCAAGTCCTTCACCCTTGGATTACATACAAGTCTGACTATGAATGGTGCGAGAAGCAGGATGGTAAAGCACGGTGGAGCTGCAAACTTGAACCACCC
>JAIRZU010000017.1 GCA_031267075.1 Holosporales bacterium | reverse complement strand
TGAAGTGTCAAATTTTGCAACATCCGCAGAATATCGCTGCCAGCACAACCTTTCATATTGGCTGTACCAGGACTACTATGGGGTTGGGCCTGGAGCCCATTCTAGGGTGAGCCAGGACGGCCATAAGATAGCGCTTTCCCAGATCTGCGATATTAGCAAGTGGTTGCAGTGGAGCGAAAAGCCCATATTTCAGGAGACAGTTCTATCGAGAGATGATGAGTTCAAGGAGGTGATGATAATGGGCCTGCGCTCGAAGGTAGGTGTTGATCTGGCTGCTATTGATCCAGATACTGAAGCCAAACATGGGCTTAAAAATAAGTTGGCAAAGCTGCTCGAAAATGACTATATTGATTTATGTATGGGGCATGTGATACTGACTCGCTCTGGGCTTTTGAAATTGAATCTGATAATTAGATATCTGACAGATTGGTGAATATATGAGAATCCTTGTTAGCAATGATGATGGCATAAGCGCCGTTGGAATAGCGGTTCTTGAGGAGATCGCCAAGCAGTTTGCTGACGATGTATACGTTGTAGCACCGCTTACGAACATGAGTGCCGCCGGGCATTCGTTGACTCTCAAATCTCCGCTCAGACTCCTTGAGCGTGACTCCAGGCATTTTGCAGTGGATGGTACTCCTACAGATAGTGTGGTTATGGCGCTTAGGCACGTAATGCCGGAGCGTCCAGATTTTGTACTATCCGGTGTGAATGCGGACTCCAACCTAGCGGATGATATAACCTACTCTGGAACGGTTGCCGCTGCGATGGAGGCGAGTCTGTTCGGGATTCCTGCGATAGCTCTAAGCCAGAAGATAAGCAAGGATGGATCCATAAATTGGGACATAGCACGGGAGTACGCTCCAGTCGTCTTGAAGATGGTTATGAACAATTTTAAGTTTGGGCGCGGAGTCCTTCTGAATGTCAACTTCCCCTCAGGAGATACGGGAAGCGTAAAGGGAATTAAAATCACCACCCAAGGAACGAGGGCGATTGATGATCACGTGATACAGTCCACCGACCCGAGGGGAGATCCGTACTTCTGGATAGGGCCGGCTGAATATAGGAATAAGGAGGATCACAATGACCTCAGCATTGATCTTGGGGCGGTTCACAATGGGTATGTGTCCATCACTCCACTGTCGCTGAATATGACGGCTGTGTCGCAGCTAAGAGCGCTTGAGGAGTTATTTACATGATGATGAATAGAGGAGTCATATCGCTTCTGTGCTTTGTATGCTTTCTCGCAGGGTGCTCCACGGGAGACAAAGAGATTCCAGAAGTTGAGCAGAGGGATGAGATTGAGCCCTACCACACCGTTACAGAGGGAGATACCGTAGAGTCCGTCGCCGCGAAGTATGGCATGACGAGACACGACCTGGTGGGGATCAATGATCTAAGACCACCTTATCAATTGTACGATGGCCAGAGATTGGTTGTCCATGCGAAACCAAGAGGTGATAGCGTAGCTGGGCCGGAGAGCAGTAGCGATAGTGGTGTTGAACTTCCATCTGTTGAAGCTGGTGAGCCGGAGGCAGCCGAAACCGATGAGCAACAACCACCCGAAAAAGAACCTCCTCAGCAGCGTGAGGCCAAGTCTAAGTACATCTGGCCGATCGCTCTTGGATCGGAGAGAATCTCCAAGCACTTTAGTGGAGACGGAGGAATTATATTCGATGTCTCTGCCGGCACTCCGGTTAAAGCAATAGCTGACGGTGTGGTCATAATCGCTGGGACTCCGAATGGAGAAGCTGCTGCATACGGAAAGACCATAGTGATCAAGCACAAAAATATGATGTCGATTTACGCGTTCCTAAAAGAGGTTAAAGTCAGAGCAAATCAGAATGTAAGGCAGGGAGATATCATCGGGCTATCCGGGCAAAGCGGGACTATCGCCAAGGTGCCGCAGGTGTATTTTGAGATGAACGACACAACCGGTAAACTGAGAGTAGCTAAAGATCCTGAAAAAGAGCTTTCGAAAGAAAACTAAGCTTGATAGAATGTGATGTGTAGTAGCACTTTCGTGGTAACAGGGTGTTGTTTTTAATTGGATCTGCCCTAGCTGATGAGGGCTCTAAATCTGGAAGTTTGATGTCGTTTCTGCCGATGCTGGCATTCATCGTTATCTTGTACTTCCTACTGATTCGGCCTCAGCAGAAGAGACAGAAGAATCATCAAGCGCTTGTCTCGGCTGTGAAGAAAGGTGATAAGGTCATCACAAACAGTGGCATCATAGCTACTGTGTCTAAGGTTGTAAGTGACCACGAGGTGGTCTTGGAGATAGCTCCTGGCGTTCACTGCAAGTTCGTCAAATCAACGATTACCAGTGTTGTGCAGGCAGAGAGTGGGAGCAGTACTGCAGCACTGCCGGCACCTGAAGCAGTGATAGTGCCGCCTGCTAAAGCTGAGAAGAAAGATACCCCTGCAGATGAAGTGACCGTACCTGCTGCTAAGTCTAAATCCAGCTCTCCCATTGAAGAAACGAAACAGCCAATAGCTGCAAAGCGTAGTAGAAAGCCAGCGACGGCGAAGGCCAGCCCACGGGCAGGAACAACAAAGAAATAGAGGATTATGTTAGTCGTATCTAGATTCAGATGTGTATGCACAATTGTAATATGCCTGGTAGGCCTGCTGTTCGCAATTCCATCATTCGTTAACCAATCCATATTCGAGAAGCTCCCAGCGTTCCTGCAGCATACAGTTAGCCTCGGGCTTGAGTTACGTGGTGGCTCCCATATCCAGCTCGAGGTGGATTTGAAGAGCGTAGAAAAGGAGCGCCAGGAGAGTATCGTTGATGAGACGAGAAAGCAGCTGAGGAAGCAGTACATTAAGTACTCCAAGATGATGGTACAGCCTCGTGCCGGTGGTTCCGCGATTGTCATTGAGCTGAAGGATCCTGAGAATGTAGGTACCGTCAAAAAGATACTTTCTAAAATTGAGAAGCAACTTGAAATCGAAGCCGAAGGTCTGCAGATTACAGCCGTGATCTCGGAGGCTTTCATGGATGAGTTTGCAAAGAGAATCGTCAGTGAATCTATCGAGGTCATTAGACATAGAATCGATGAGACCGGCACTAAGGAGCCGACGATATTAAAGCAGGGTAGAGACAGGATAGTGGTGCAGCTCCCAGGAGTGGATGATCCAGCAGAGGTTAAGAAGCTCCTCGGGAAGACAGCGTTACTAACGTTCCATGCTGTCGATGAGGATTTGGCTTCGGTTCCTGTTGCTGATCCGGAGAGCAAAGCCAACCTCCCATCTAAGCCAGGAGTTGTATACCTGCCCGAAGATAGGGACGGACACCTCGTATATGTCCCAATCAAAAAGCAGCACGCATTGACTGGGAAATCAGTGATTGATGCTCAGGTTACAATAGACAATCGAACCGGTATGCCAGCCGTCTCAATCAAGTTCGATTCGATCGATGGGACTAGGAAGATGGCAGAGCTATCAGCCAAGTACCTCGGTAAGCAATTCGCAATGGTGCTGGATGGGAAGGTCCTCAGCGCTCCAGTTTTCCAGGCAGTTCTTAGTGATGGGAATGCGCAGATAACCGGGCACTTCACAATGGAGGAAGCAACTCAGCTAGCACTGCTACTAAGGGCTGGCTCCCTCCCAGCACCGTTGAATGTAATAGAGGAGAGGAGCGTAGGGCCAAGCCTCGGCGCCGACTCTATAACATCCGGGAAGCATGCGACCGTCTTCGCCTTCGTGTTCGTTGCGCTATTCATGATCGCCTCCTACGGGAGATTTGGAGGCTTCGCAGTCGTGTCGCTATTCACCAACATCATGCTGCTGTTCGCATGTTTAACATTGCTGGGTGCTACCCTGACGTTGCCTGGAATCGCCGGGATAGCACTGACAATCGGTATGGCTGTTGATTCCAATGTCCTCATATACGAAAGGATAAGAGAGGAGATTCGGCATGGAGCTAGGGCAATGATGGCCGTTGCACAGGGATACAAAATGGCCGCCATAACGATAGCAGACTCAAACCTAACGACGGTGGTTGGAGCAATTGTGTTGTATGAGTTTGGCTCTGGTCCGATAAGAGGCTTCGCCGTCACGCTGGCCCTTGGAGCCATCATATCGATGTTTACCACCTTCTCGTTAACCAAGCTGCTAATTCACCTTTGGGCCAGGAAGA
Organism: Holosporales bacterium; assembly: GCA_031267075.1. GTDB lineage: Bacteria > Pseudomonadota > Alphaproteobacteria > RUG11792 > RUG11792 > JAIRYU01. The sequence goes on along the minus strand of JAIRZU010000017.1, from coordinate 167 downwards.
ACGGCAATAGGGAATTTGTGATATAGGGAGATTTCAAGGATATGATGCGGCTTCACCTAATCCCATATGGGACCAAGTTCGACATAGTTGGTAGGAGTAAATACATGCTCTCCCTCGCTATCGCTGTCGTAGTGATATGCTTCGCCTGCGTAATGTCGAGAGGGTTG
>JAIRZU010000043.1 GCA_031267075.1 Holosporales bacterium | reverse complement strand
GTTGACCATCCTTGTAGAATACATGGTCACTCAGAAATGAGGCCATAAGATACAGTTCGGTCTTCAAACCAAAAACAGGTGGAGGAGCTAATCTTTAGGTCATGCTCATAGGCATAATGGCGAGGGACAGCTTCTCTCCACCTTATTTGCCATCATAATAGCTATTCATGATGACATACTAAAGATACAAGGCGAAGGTTTATGCCCGGCCCAATGGATAATCAATCAGATAGGTAAATGTCTCAAATAATTTGCGTTTCGCGATCATACCTATGTACCATAAACACATGATCCATTTGGAAATGACAGCAGTTTCTTTGGGGTGGCGTACTCGCCTAAAATATCGACTATCCCGAGGTAGCCAGACTCCGATGCGGCTAGGTATCTACCGTTTCCAATACCGTCAACCTGTGTGGTTTGCCCTAAGGATAATGCGGCAGCAACGTAGTGGGAAATCGTAATCTTCGTGATATTGAGTGCTACGTCGGTGAGTGGAATAATGATATCGCTTGCTGGTCTTCCCCTCAGGTAATCCACCGATATCGCATCAGTCACTGAAAACTGCCCATCCATAGTACGCCTCAGTGATTGGACATGCCCTACAGTTCCGAGTTGCTTAGCGATACTCTCGCACAGACTCCTTATGTAGGTACCTGGCGATACAGATGCTCTCAACCTAAATGTATCGTACTCAACTTGCTCCAGTAGCTCGAGGTTGTAGATCGAGACTTGGCGGTGATTAAGGACTGGAACTTCCCCGCGCCTTGCAATTTTATATGCCCTCGTTCCTCCTACCTTCACAGCTGAGAATGGATGTGGGCTCTGCGATATTTCACCCATAAAATCCTCGAGCGCTCCCTCTAATTCACTGGCCATCGGAATCTTTGGAAGAGCCAAAACGACCTTCCCCGTCTTATCTCCCGTATCGGTTTTCTCACCAAACTTAACAGTGAACTCGTAGATTTTGGAGGAACTCTGAATGTACGGAATTAGCTTCGTTCCGTTATTAATCGCGACTACCAGCACGCCTGTAGCGAATGGGTCGAGCGTCCCGATGTGCCCTGCTTTTTTGGCGTTTAGGATCTTTTTGCAGATGAAGTCTATGAAGGCCGAGGTCTTCCCCTCGTGCTTATCAATTACCAAAAACCCATCAACGGTATCGCTACACATTAAATCTAAAATGCATTACGTCTCCATCCTGGACTACGTAGTCTCTGCCCTCCAGGCGGATCTTCCCGCGTTGCTTAGCTCCCTGTTCTCCGCCGCAGTCTACGTAATCAGTCCAAGACATTGTCTCTGCGCAAATGAAACCCTTTTCGAAATCCGTATGGATCACGCCGGCTGCAGCAGGGGCTTTCGTACCAAGCTTAATTTGCCAGGCCCTAGCTTCAATTGGGCCGACGGTGAAGTATGTGATGAGGCCGAGGAGATCATATCCGCTGCGAACGACTTTACTGAGCCCAGTACATGACAGCCCTAGCCCGACCAGAAACTCACGCTTCTCCTCATCTGAGTCGAGTGCCGCGATTTCAGATTCTATGGCAGCCGAGATGATGACGGTGTTGGATCTACCAACCTTCTCGGTCACAAGCTGTGTATACCTGTTCCCATCGATGCTATCGCTTTCTGGGACATTACACACGTATATCACTGGCTTCGTCGTTATCAGTTGCAAGCCCTTTAGAACGCCGACTTTCTCCTTCGGTAGCTTCACATCTCTCGCTGGGCTCCCCTCCTTCAGAATCTCATATACCTCGAGCAAAACCTCTAGAGTTTCCTTTGATGCTTTATCCCCTGATTTTGCCTTCTTTTCAAGAGCAGGAATTCTACCCTCAACACTTTCTAGGTCCGCCAGCAGGAGCTCGGTTTCGATTGTATCGATATCTGAAAGTGGATCGACTTGACCCGCTACGTGAACTATGCTATCATCATCGAAGCAGCGGACTACGTGGATTATGGCATCGGTCTCCCTGATGTTCGCTAGGAATTTATTTCCTAGGCCTTCTCCCTTGCTCGCCCCTCTTACGATTCCTGCTATATCAACAAACTCCAAACATGCTGGAATGATGGCTTTAGAGTTCGCGATTTTAGAAAGCTCACTTAGCCTATCATCCGGAACGGCTATCCTTCCGACATTTGGCTCTATCGTACAGAATGGATAGTTCGCGGACTCTGCCGCTGCGGTGGAAGTGAGCGCATTGAACAACGTTGACTTCCCAACATTCGGGAGCCCGACAATTCCGCAGTTGAATCCCATCTCGTTATTTTATCTTATGTTCCTTGAAAATGACGTGCTTTCTGATCTTCGGATCATACTTCTTCATTTCCAGCTTCTCAGTCAGGTTTCTGGGATTCTTCTTTGTAACATAGAAATACCCAGTCCCAGCGGAACTCAGCAGCTTAATCGTAATAACGGGTCCCTTCGCCATAAATCCTACCAACAACAAAATAACTTCAAAAACATGAACTTGGAGCGGGCAAAGGGATTCGAACCCTCGACCCCAACCTTGGCAAGGTTGTGCTCTACCACTGAGCTATACCCGCGCTCCAGCCAAATTGAATTGTACCACGCAATCCGCGAAACGAGCAACAAATAAACACGCCCGGGATTGACAACTAATTACGGGAAATAGTATAATCAGAGGATGTTGAACCGGAGTAACAAGAGAAAAGTATGGAGCGATGTAGGTATTGTGGGTGTGAGAAACTCAGAAAAGATGGGA
>JAIRZU010000002.1 GCA_031267075.1 Holosporales bacterium | reverse complement strand
CTCCATCCTATTTGAGTCGTTATCGATAGTGATAAAAAGCGAGCTTTTGAAGAAGCCAATCGCTGGTCTGTATTTTAAGAGATTGGGGTGCATCCCGGTAAACAGGGCCTCCCCCATCTTAGCGATAAAGACATTAGTGAGGTATGGTATGGAGGCACATCGTGCCGGCAACAATATCCTCATCTTTCCGAATGGTACCAGGGATAGCACTGGAAATCAAGCAGGGTACAAAAGTGGGATCTATGCTATCTACAAGGAGGTGAGAGCTCCCGTCGTCCCAGTGAGAGTCAACTCTGGGGTATACTGGCCTCGCAGGTCATTTCGTAAAATCCCAGGAACGATCACTTTGGACTTTAAAGATGCCATAATGCCAGGCCTTAGCAAAGACGCATTCTTCGCAGAATTTGAAGCAAAGATGGCCTCATAGGAATAGAGAGATGCGCATAACACCATGCCCCCCCTTTCCGCTAGCTGTCGTAATCTCAGTGTCGTTGCTGGCATTGATAGTACTATACTCAATCGGGGCCGGCAGCTTTTATCCGTGGTGCATCAACCAATGTGGCAGACTTATCTTAGGGATCATTACAGTTTTCATAGCTGCATCTGTCCCTCTTAACTTTTGGAAGAAACACGCATACGTCGGGTATGCGGCCTGCGTCACAATGCTAGTATTCGTAGCGGTAATCGGGAAGATATCGATGGGAGCGCAGAGATGGCTTAACCTGTATTTTTTCAACATCCAGCCATCTGAGCTGATGAGGATCTCAATGATAATCGCGCTGGCAAGGTACTTCTCAGACCTTGGCATAAGCACCATAACGAAAACAACCACCCTGTTTTTCCCACTGCTATTAATGGCAGTCCCGGTTTTTATGGTTTTGCTTCAGCCTGACCTTGGGACGGCGACCATCCTATTCTGTACGTTCGTCGCTATGCTCTTCGTCTGCGGAGTACAGGTTTGGAAGTTTGTAGTCGCGTTAGTTGGGGTGGCATGTGCTACACCATTGCTATGGCAGATGCTTCACCAGTATCAGAGGGAGAGAGTCCTTGTGTTTCTAGATCCTACATTGGATCCGAGTGGTGCCGGATACCACGTTATTCAATCTCAAATAGCACTTGGCTCCGGAGGGTTATATGGTAAGGGCCTCCTTAACGGCTCTCAGTGCCAATTGAATTTCCTGCCAGAGAAACAGACGGATTTCATATTCGCAGCTCTTGGAGAGGAGCTTGGATTCATCGGGTGTACGGCAATCATAGTGCTGTACGCTATGCTGCTGATTTACAACTTGGGCGTCGCCAGGAGATCCCGCAACAGGTTCAATCAGATTCTGGTGTTTGGAATCAATGCAATGCTGTTTTTCTACATGTTCATAAACATATCAATGGTTTGCGGACTGCTGCCAGTCGTCGGAATTCCACTGCCATTCTTCTCTTATGGTGGGAGTGCGTTGATGGTGTTGCTGTTCTGCCAGGGTCTGGTCTTCGCAGCCGATGCCGAACACAAAGCCCAATTCGGGATCAAACGGTAGAGTGGTAGGTTGGTATGGTTCTGGAGACAGGTGGGCTGTCTACGCTCATGTACGTCTGTGTACACTGCGCTTCTGCGCTCCGTATCTCCCCACCATGAGTTCTGATTCTGGATGTTTGAAAGGGCTTTTTCTATGTAGGGGGCGCATAAACCCCCTAATTAGACCGAGCTCACAAAATCAGTAATTTCCAGCTCCTTTAAGGACAGGAGATTGGAATTTAGAACCAGGTAGGTGATGGAGCTCCAAGTACCTCGTGTAGGACTTGGAGGCCCTTACCGTTAGCAAGATGTGGTCCCTTACCTCGTGGGCACGCGACTGCAATGATGTTGCTGGTTTTCACATACAACTCACGATCCCCAGGCATGCTCTCAACGAAGTTGTATACCATGCCTGGGAATGGCAGGTATACTATATTGGCTAGCAAGTGGCCCAATGCATCGAGATGCGCTAAGTATAATATAGGGTACTCACCTACTGGTATATCAAATTGACTTCCCATTCCCTGAGTATATATGATTTTGGGACTGGGCAGAGCAGCTGGATTTGGGTTCTGCAGGTTTCGTTCTACGTCTGGACTCATACCAGAGATAAAAGCTCTGGCAACCCTATTCTCGCCGTACTCGAGCTGGAGCAATCGTTCCCTCATTGACGCTAGTTGTGTTTCCTCTGTAGCTATTTCACCACGTAATCGGGCTATCTCATCGTTGCGATCGCGGGGATTTTGTGTAGCGTGTGCAGCAGTTGCGGTCATCGCCCCAATCATCAACATCACCAAGTATCTTTTCATCTTATTTTCTCCCAGATACCTACACTCACGTGTGTACCATAAATTGTACCGCGACGTAGAGATTGGCATCAAGGTAATTGTGTGATGTTCAGTATTTTTTTTGATGAGTCAATTTCTCAGTAGACCTCCATCACTACCATTCCATGTGCGCTGGCTCCATGCTGATTACATTCTTCTCACAGTGCTGCGTTTTCAGCGGATGCAAGATGATTTGGATCTTAGTTTGATTTTCGTTTAGGAAGCTTGAGATTAGCCTCTTATAATTTTCCTTCGTAATCTTATTGAGGCGTTTTTGCTCAGAAATGTACTTCAGCAATTTCTCATACTGAACGTCGCCTTCATTTTGAACTACGATATCCTGTATGATACTCTCGGTACTGCTATCAGCATTTTCTTCCATTTCGAGGTGAATCGCATTCAATGCACCTTCCGAAGTTAGCCCATGTTCAAAGCCCTTAGCTGTGATTTTGATACTGTGCTTAGCCGGCGAAATGTGGTGCTTGATACTGGTGATTTTACACGGAATATCACGGACCGATATCCAGTTTGAGCAATCCAGATTAACCGTATCATCAGAGCAGACGACATCGCATGAAACCTCGATATTCCTCATTGATAGCGCCATATACGCGCTGACGGATTTTTGAATCTCATTCAGTATTATCGCGCCATTTGTGGAACGGAGAAAGCTGGTACTGCTGTTATCATCCACATACTCCTGTACGTTCCCCAAGTTTATTCGCAGAGTCTTTTTGCTGGCTTCTGAAGCGAGTGGGTTTATGATTGTAACGGCTAATGCCTCAGTCATAAATTGGTCATAATCCCAGGCGATCCCGAGACGGTTATCGAAGCAGTATCGCTTGAAAGTCAGCTTCGGAATATCATGTGAAATCGTGATTGGTGGTAGTTGGGAGGAACCGTCCATCACTAGCTTCGACGCTCCAACAAAATACTTCGTTGATCTTGCGTTACTCGCGAGGCGGTCACCAAACTTAGGCCAGGAATCCTCCAATTTACGAGGTGTCAGTGTATTGACCTTACCAAGCCTGAACCTATTGCCTATCTGCGAGGACAGTGTTACGTTTCCATTTCTCTTAGAGATCCACGAACACGAAACCTCCAGGTTTATTTGACCAATTGGCAGATCGTTCGATACCTTGATCTTCAACGAATTATCTATAATCTTACTATCAATGCTGTGGACGCTAGGCCAGGGCGGAATTAGCAGGCTTGCCTTTCGTAGTTCTCCTGTCCTTGAAATCTCATTCGATGAGAGCGCTACGAACAGCTCCGGATTCTCCCTTCTGAATTTATCGATGATATTTTCTGGAAGCGATGGAGGCCCATTGGTGGTATTCCCGGTAGGTGGAAGCGTTGAGACTGTAACATCAGCTCTATCTCCATACGTCGAGACTGAAGTGATTTGGCCATCGAAAAACACTGTGTCTCCACGAGTGATTTTACATATGTCGAATTGCTTGAGCCGCTCATATTCCCAGGCACCGTACTTCACGAGTGCTACGGGTGTAGCTCCTTCTTGTTCTGTGATTTGTAGCTCGAGAGCGCCGTTTACAAGCGTCTCCTCAGCGCTACCAAACTTTCTAAATCTGAATTGCATGTTCATTGTAATATTTCCTTTCATAATTTTTAGGTTTCGTTCCAAATCTTCATAATCAGGATATTGCTAGGAGCCACGGCTCGACACAGCAAGAAACTGATTGTGGATGGTGGATGGTTTTTTCTACGTAGAAGCCGACAGAGCACTTCCGTACCTGCCGCTGATTCCAGTTTAGAAACTATTATGTGGAGTTGTCAAAAACTTTTTACGCCCATGTCAGCAATAACTCTGATTCTGAAGACCACTAACTTACACACCGCCGCGGACTTTTTTAATATATAATCATTACTGATATTGCAGTGATGCTTCAAGTGCTCCCATTACGTATGCGATGGCTAAGAGATCAGTAAAACCCGCAAAGAGAAAGAAGCATGGCAACAATAGGAGGTGGATTGGAGCTACGGCAGCACTATCCCTCATAGCCACAACATACATCTTCCTTCCAGCGATTAAGTCATCATTCTTGGAGCTGTCAGATTTTATAATCAGGGACATTGGTTTTGTTGTGAAGGATATAAATATCTCTGGAGCGACTCCAAGGACATCACAGCTGATATCTAGGAGCCTGGGGATCACGCGTGGCGACAACATGTTCAAACTCTCAGTTTCTGAGATTTATGATAACGTCACAAAGAGCGGGTGGGTGAAATCTGCGACAGTGCAAAAGAACCTTCCGAACATCATAAACATTAAAATCAACGAGAGAGTGCCGATCGCGATATTTCAGCATGATGGAGTTGCAACACTAATCGATCGAGAGGGAGTGCTCATGGAGGACACAACCTCCAACAGAGAGAAGCTTCCTATCGTTTCGGGGGACAACGCCAATGTCAAAGCCACCAGCATTATCAGTGTAATATCTAAGTTCGAAGTTTTCAAGGGGAAAATTGATGTGATCAGACTTGTGAGGGACAGGAGGTGGGATATCACCGTATCTGGCCTCCTTGTGAAACTACCAGAGTATGGGGTTGATCAGGCTATTGAGGCACTAGCACAGATCATGGGACATAGGAATATTAGCAAGGATACAGCAAGCTGCATTGACCTTAGGATACATGGCAACGTCGTGATAAAAGGTTCAAAGTTAAATCGCCGGAGCAAAGGGAGTGTGTAGGAGGTAATGCTTGGACGTGGTGTGCGAGCGAGATAGAAATTATTGACCACCAGAATCTTTAGGTGCTAAAATAGGCGAAGCGTCACAGGAGTGTGGTTTAGCGTATGGCGTCTCATGCGTCGGCAAAGAAGAGCATAAGGAAAGCGGCAAAGCAGAGGATAGTGAATAGAGATCGGATCGGAAAGATCAGGACCTCCGTTAAGAGGTTAGCCGAGAGCATAGCCCATAAGGCTGGTGGTGAGACTATCCTGGCCCTAATGAAGAAGGTGCAAAAGGAGACGACGAGGGGGGTGACGAAGAATGTCCTCCACAAGAATACCGCCGCCAGAATAATTTCGAAATGGGCTCACAAAGTGAAGGGAAGCAACCCAGCTGCCTGAGCTCCTAGAAACTAGGCAGAGAAGCATAAGATGATACTGAAGCAGAGGTCTTTCTCATTGCCGTCAGGGTGGTTACTTATGGTGATCTACTAAAGATACAATTCGAGGGTTTTCCTCCATTCCCACGTTATGTCGTAATTCCAGTGCAGCCCTCGATGAGCCAACCTACAAGTCCGGACCTGGTAGATAGCCTGGCCTCACCGAAGTAAAAAATATCATTGACACAGGTCCAATACATGATACAATATGTTCTGTGCTGTACAAACAACAATTTGCGAGGGATGAGAAAATGAAGATTCTGAAAGCGATAGCTGCCCTGATGATGGGAACCATGGTGTGCCAGATGGCTAAAGGTAGCCGAGATACAAGTGAGCAGGCCCAGGCAATGCAGGCCATGACTGAGGCACTCCAAAAATACGGGTGCGAGCTCCGACTGACAGTGCAACCCGACTACTTCTTCATACCGAGGGTCAATATGACAGCCGCCCAGCACGGAGCAGCGACAGACCTGAGCGAGCAAATGAGGCACCTACAAAACCGGATCGTCAGACTCCGGCCTGAACCTGGCGGGTACACACCCGTGATGACCACCAATAACATGCAGGGGGCCATCGATGATACACAGAAAAACGGCCTAACGTTAAACCCTGGGGTACTTCCATCATACACGAGCGTGCTGGTCCGGATAGTCCTCGGAAGCGCGCAAGCGACGCAAAATGCGAGCATAAGCAGATACAGATGTCCGAGCCAGGGCGAGGCCATGCAATACGTCATATCGCGCACACCCAGCGGCAGGGGCGCGCAACCAGGCGAGAGACCAGGAATAACAATGCTGATCGATACCCTGAGCAACCTGGTGACAGCAATGGTGACGGTCTACACCACACAGAAACCGAGCGAAATCCTAGAAACACCAGAATACGAGAGCCTGACCGCCATAGCAACAGAAGTCATAAACAGAAGCGCTGACCAGCTCAAACTCCCTAAATTCAAAAACCTCGTGCCAAAAATCTGGCGCTGTCTAGAGGAGCAGGCAAAGCTCGTCAGCATGAGCGAAAGGGACATCACGGCCCGAGAAGCTCAGTTGATCAAGGTGGAGACCACCCAGGATGAACTAATCCTGGACCTATGGTCCAAACCCGACACCGCTCCGCCCTGTGATGCCGTTACCCCGCAATAACCAGGAGCATCCGTGGGTAGTCTGAGAGGCTGCCCACGTATCCTGCATGCAAAATGCGGCTCGCCAGGTTCGGCATAAAGTGGTACTATTGGATTATGCGTAGCGGTGACCGCGGGTCTATATAATTTCTCGTGAAGAAAAATTTAAAAAACATATTATCGTGGGCTGTCTTGATACTGGGCCTGATCCTCTTAACCGTCCCATTCGATGGGAAGTTTCTTGGCTCTAGTACACAGGAGCTGACTTACTCCAGGTTCATCAGAGAGGTATCCGATGGGAACGTCAAAGAGGTTTTCATCAAGAGCACTACCTCTAAGATCATGGGCGTTCTCGGGAATGGAAAGATATTCTCGACGGTAGCACCGATAGATTTGAAGATGGTGGACAGGCTCCTCGACAACAACGTTGAGATACGCGTGGACTCCGGTGAATCCGGCTGGGGGTACCTAACGTCACTCCTAATTCAGTGGTTCCCGATTCTGTTGTTGATAGGCCTCATGATCTATTCTACCAGACAGATGCGTTCAGGTGGCAAGGGAAATATTGGTGGAGGCCCACTTGGAGTCGGTAAGGCCAGATCCAAGATGCTCCAGCAGAAGAAGGTCAATGTGACTTTCGCTGATGTAGCAGGAATCGATGAAGCCAAACAAGAGTTGGAAGAAATCGTCGACTTCCTCAAGGCGCCCCAGAAATTCCAAAGACTCGGAGGCAAGATCCCTCGTGGAGTCTTGCTCGTCGGAGATCCTGGGAATGGAAAAACACTTCTAGCTAGAGCGATAGCCGGGGAGGCAAGCGTCCCATTCTTCAGCATTTCCGGATCTGACTTCGTGGAGGTGTTCGTTGGGGTAGGCGCAAGCAGAGTACGTGAAATGTTTGAGCATGCCAAGAAGCACTCCCCATGCATCGTGTTCATAGATGAGATCGACGCTGTCGGTAGGCGAAGGGATACGTCGATGCGTGGAGCAAATGATGAGCGGGAACAGACATTAAACCAGCTCCTTGTTGAGATGGATGGATTCGACGAGAAGCAGGGAGTGATCGTACTGGCCGCTACGAATCGTGCTGATATTCTTGATCCCGCCCTGCTGCGCCCAGGGAGATTTGATAGGAGGATCATGGTCCAGTACCCAGATATGAATGGAAGGGAGAAGATCCTAACTGTGCATTCGAAGGATGTGCCACTCGCTCCCGATGTCGACCTTAAAACGATTGCACGTGGTACCCCGGGCTTTTCAGGAGCAGAGCTAGCGAACCTTGTAAATGAGGCAGCACTGCTGGCGGCACGTAGTGATCAGCTATCTGTAACGATGCGTGATTTTGAGATGGCGAAGGATAGGGTAATCATGGGAGCGGAGAGGAAGTCCATGAGTATGACAGATGATGAAAAGCGGAATACTGCGTATCACGAAGCTGGGCACGCCCTCATTGCCCTCCTAGTTCCACAGTGTGACCCGATTCACAAAGTCACGATAATCCCGCGTGGTGGAGCACTTGGGATGGTCGTCAGGCTCCCGGAGAAGGACAAGTTCTCAATCACGAGGACTGAGCTGCTTTCCAATATCAGGGTGGCCCTAGGCGGGCGGGTTGCTGAGGAGCTGATATTCGGTGAGGATAACATTACGACTGGAGCGTCTCAGGATATCAAGCAGGCTACCAAGACTGCGAAGAACATGATAATAAAGTGGGGAATGAATTCGTCGCTGGGACTGAGATCGTTCTATGACTCAGATGGATACTACCTGGAGGCGAGCGATCAGATATCTCAGAAAACATCGGAGACAATCGATATGGAGATAAAGGCCCTAATCGATGATGCCTACAGGGACGTGAAATCCATGATCGAAAAACACAAGGATAAGTTGGAGGTGATAGCCAACGCCCTCCTGGAGCGGGAGACTCTATCTGGAGATGACGTGAGATTGGTGTTCGACGGCAAGCAACTCCCTGAACTGGAAAGCTCAGACGAATCTGCGGAAGCCCTGAAATAGCATCGGTCTGGTGGCCGGCTTCCTCCCTCAAAAAATAATTTCCTCCGT
>JAIRZU010000072.1 GCA_031267075.1 Holosporales bacterium | reverse complement strand
GGCGACGAGAAAGATAATGCCTTTGCGAGGGTGCTGCAGCTAACTAGGCTTGAGAGGTTTCGTGATAGGTTGGCTAGGAACCTTTCAGGTGGGATGAAGCAGAAGCTCGGCCTCGCCTGCGCCATCATGAAGAAACCGCAGATTCTGATTTTGGATGAGCCATCTGTGGGGGTTGACCCAATCTCGAGACTGGATCTTATTGCGATGGTTAATACGATGCTAAACGAAAGTACCACTGTTCTTTGGAGTACGGCGTACCTCGATGAAGCGGAGGAACTTGATCACGTCATCCTCCTCGATAGCGGCAAGGTAATTTTTGATGGGACTCCGCAGGAGGCAATACGAAATGTAATTGGACGGGTATATGTCTTTCCCAACATCCGCTCAAAGAAGAGGGAGATAGCGTCGGAGGTGCTGAAGGATCCTGAGGTTCTTGACTCAGTGATCGTTGGGCAGAGCGTAAAGATATTAGTGGCTCCACACAAGCAGATATCGTCTACTAATCAGAGTTCTGTTGCTGGCATCCATTCTAGGATGGCATTGAAATTCCAGGATCTTAATGAGCCACTTAGCATATCTCCAAAATTCGAGGATGCGTGTATTGACATTTTAGGAGGGATGAAAGAGAAGGAATCCCCAATCATCGACTTCATGGGGGACGTCTCACTTGCTGGAGATGATGAGGTAGTCGAGGCCAAGGATCTCACAAAGCGTTTCGGGACTTTTACTGCTGTGGATAGCATCTCATTCTCCGTCAAGCGCGGTAAGATTTTTGGGCTTCTCGGTCCGAATGGAAGTGGGAAATCCACGACCTTCAAAATACTATGTGGGCTACTCCGGCAGGATGCAGGAAGCGCCAGAATCAATGGGATAGACATATCGGATATGGGGAGTGGCGCGAAGATGAACATTGGATATATGGCTCAAAAATTCTCACTATATCCGATTCTCTCTGTGAAGCAGAACCTTGAGTTTGCGGCTGGTGCCTACGGGCTAAGCGGCCAGAAAAAGAAGCAGACGATTAGCAAGATGGTAGACATATTTCACCTCGGTAAGCTGCTCGATGTAAATGCCGGAGCTCTCTCACTTGGCTTCAAGCAGCGGCTAGCCCTGGCATGTGCAATCATGCATAGCCCCCCTGTACTGTTCTTAGACGAGCCAACATCCGGGGTTGACCCAATCACACGTAAGGAGTTCTGGCTGCACATCAACGCTATGGTTATGCATGGGGTGAGCGTAATCATCACAACCCACTTCATGGATGAGGCAGAGAACTGTGATGAGATCGTGATGATTTATAACGGTAAGATACGGGCTGTCGGCTCACCAGACGCTATCAAAGCCATCTGCACAAACACTCCTGAGCCAACGTTAAATCACGCATTCATCAAGATCGTACAAGATGTCGATAGCAGCCTGGGGTAGCCGGCTCAGTACGGTCCGCCACCTTGTTCTGCGTTCTGTTCATCTTCCACTTCATCGACAGGCCCTCCTCGCCCCGGCCTGATGGTGCGGGGAATGTCGTAGGATTCTGGGTCGAGCCCATACATGTTCCTGTCAACCATGATGGCTAGGTGCTAAGGGTTCGCGTCGTGTATAGAGGTCGGTGGGGGGGGTCGTTTCGTTGAACCAGCTCTGTATCACCTCAAGTGCACCTTGCAAGGCGGCTGTCCTCTCCCTGGCCTCACGGCGGGAGGGGTGGGCGTTCCCCGGCTGTCACCTGCCGGGCGTATTCAGTTCTGCACGGAGAGAGCGAGGATCGCTACCTCGTCTCTCATGTCAGGGTTGTGTTGTGGAGAGGGAATTCAGTTTAGTGTCGTTGTCCTTTTTCCAGTGGCGGCTTTGCATACTCGCGCTCTGTTAGGTTCCTAATTGGTCCCGCAAGCGCTCATTCCATCTTCTGCCTGACTCGTCTACGCCAAGCGTATTCCCTACATCCTCACAATCTGTCTCCCGCCATGGTCTATTTGCTCGTTCTAGCACGTAATACTGTCCTCTACCGCTGAATGGAATACCATGATCCCCTATCGCGACTGCCCTGGGCTCTCCCGAACGGATGATAATGAGCAGTTTCATGCAGGCCTCTTCGAAGTCTGTTCTGTCGCGTAGTGTTCGTTCTACTGCTCTGACGTTTCCCATTATAATGAGCACCTCGTAGTACCTGAACTTCGCCGCTCTCTTCTGCCCCCAGAGAATGGTGAACGTTGCATCAGGGGACCGGGTATCGAGGTATGATATCTGGTCTGCATTTATGCGGCAAGACACGCGGCGCCTTGGCATGCTCACGTCTCGCTCCCCCAACATATGCGCGTAGGCGCTGCGGGCGAGATGGACACCAGGATTTCGGCTTCTGTTTATATCCAGATTGGTTAGTACGATTCCGCTCAGCATTCCGCGCATTCTAACGGGGGTTTGGGAGGCCCGCACTGCTTCCTCGATTTGTTCAGGCGTGCATCCTGCCTTAGCCATTTCCCATCTCACTTCTGCTTTACCGTACGGGCTGCGATATTGGCTCATCCCATCAGCTCTTCTTGCAGCGCGGTCGTAGCCCGCCAGTAATCTGTCCAAAATTTGGTTGGACTCTGGACTCATTGCATATGCTTTAATCCCTGCCGCCCCTATCATTGCAGTGCACGCTGCCACTATTACTATTCTTCGCATCCTACTCATTCCTTTCATTAATCCCTCCATGCGACACTATAGCACAATATAATTACGCTTACAACAACAAAATGCACACTCATCTACAACCTAGAGACTTCCCAAAGCACGCCATCCTTCATCTCAAGTGTTCTATCGCCGAATGAATTCACGTATCTCATATCGTGTGTGATCATGAGGCATGTCTTTTTCTCAGCAGATGTAATTTTGTCGATGCTACTCATGACGAGCTCCGACATCTTCTGGCTAAGCGCGGATGTGACTTCATCAAGTAACAGCAGCTTGTAGTCGGCACTTGTTGCCATTACGATACTGAGGGCCTGTCTCTCACCTCCCGATAAATTCTTCACATACTCACGTGGCCTGTTTTCAAGATTCATGCCGAAGGTACTCAGCTTGTCTTTGAATGTTTCGATGTGCTCCCTTGATACCTTATTGCTACCTGTCCTCATATATGCCAGCCTTATGTTTTCCAGAATCGTCATCTCTTCGATCATCCCAGCCTTCACGTCTTGTAGGACGCTGGATATAACATGCGTCCTTCTGCATTCCGGGATTGTGGTCATGTCCAGGCCATCTACAACTATGCTGCCGCTGTCGGGTTTAACCCTACCTGATATGACTCCGAACAGAGTCGACTTGCCAGTGCCATTCCCACCAATTACCAGGACCCTTTCTCCTTCGGCTACGGAGAGGTCAAGATACCTCAGTGTGTCTCTTACGCATATCTTACTTAGCTTTAGCATTTCGCCTCACTCCTCCCTTCATCATCATTATGATTATCATGATGATTCCCGTTACCAGGTTCAGGTTTTGGGTCTTAATGCCGCATGCATCACTGTGCAGTGCTACGTTGATGAAGATTCTGTACATGATGGAGCCTACGATACATGACAGTATGAGGAGTGGCTCTCTCTTGAATGGTAGGATGTTTGTCCCAACGATAATGGATGCGAGCCCCATCACAAGCATTCCGAATCCTCCAGACACATCACAGAACCCCTGAAACTGACTGAAGATACTCCCTCCTGCAGCTATCATAGCATTGCTCAGCGCCAGCCCGAGGAGTGTCATCCTATCGACGTCTATTCCATGAGTCGTTGCAAACTGTCTGTTATAACCAACAGCTCGGAGCTTCAATCCGAAGCTACTGAACATCATGCAGGTAACAGATGCGACTAGCAGTGTCACTACGACAATAGCCGGCATGGAGGAGCTCGAGAATATGGTGCTGCGGTCCATGAACGTGATGCTTGGCGAGTTGCTCATTATCATTAGGTTAACGGAGTACAGCATGTAGGCCACGATTATTCCTGATAGTAGATCGGCAATTTTGTACCTGATGTTTAGGATGCCGGTTAAGGCACCAGCCATTCCCCCAGCCAGCATCGATACTAGAATCGCTAGGTATGGATTTAGCCCACCTCTTATGAGTACAGCTGTAACTGCAGCTCCCAAGACGAAGCTTCCATCGCATGTCATATCAGCGAAGTTTATCGTCTTGAATGTTGTGAATACGCCGATGGCTACGACTCCTAAAATCATGCCTACCTCGACACTCGTTAGTAATTCTTGTACTCCTATCATTTGCGTTTCTCACTCCCTGTTAGTATGTCTTGACGGCTCGGCTCACTATCTCCTGTGGGATGTTTAGCCCGATTTCCTTTGCCTTGGTTTTGTTGATGTGTAGCTCTGTTGAGCTGGGGTATTCAATCTCGATCGTATTGATGTCAGCTCCATAGAGGATCTTCTTTATCATCCTGCCGGTCTGGATTCCGATGTTGTATTGATTAGGCCCGAGAGCAGCAACACACCCCTTTTGAACTTGGTCTGTATCGCTAACGTACACCGGCACCTTGTTACATAGTCGCACAATGAGTGGGATGTTTGCAAGTGCTAAATTATCATTGCTGATAAAAACCGCATCTGCCCCTTTAGCTAGTAGCGCTTCCACAGCCTGCGGGATATCGGATGCCTTCTGTATTCCCTGCTCAACAAGCTCTAGGTTGTGCTCACC
Organism: Holosporales bacterium; assembly: GCA_031267075.1. GTDB lineage: Bacteria > Pseudomonadota > Alphaproteobacteria > RUG11792 > RUG11792 > JAIRYU01. Next base: position 22,284 of record JAIRZU010000072.1, on the reverse strand, counting down.
TACGACTTGTTTTAGCTTCTCTACGATATCCACTGAGTTCGATTCGCCAGTGTTGTATATGATACCGAGCTTCCTGAGGTTAGGTTGAATCTCTGTAAACAGCTTGAGCTGCGGACTGAGAGGAACGAAATTGGATACGCCAGTTGTGTTTGCTCCAAGGAGATTCGGAGAGATGCTGTCTGGATTCGTCACAGAACTAAACACCAGTTTCGTCTCTCCCTTCCGAGCATGGTTAAATGCTATCTGCGCTGGAGTGGTACCAACAGCAACAATGACGTCGCTCTTCTTGCCGATAAACTTCGAGATTATCTGGGAGGCAACCGCAGGGTTACCCTGACACGTATCGACTGTGTACTGCACATCCTCTTCGCCCATGCTGTCCATGATCCCTGATACGACAGCGTTTAGAGCATCGTGTTCAATTACCTTGCATATCGAGACTGCAAACTTACCGCTCTCCTTACCGCGTTCCATAATCATCACAGCCGCTATCGCACCGGCAATGATAGCTCCAACAATGGTCAGTTTCTTTAACATCCCTTCCTCCTTTCGGTACTCTTCTTGAGGCACTCCATATACCCGTTGTATGGGCTGTTATTCAAAAACCTAGCGACCCTCGAAATCGTGGTCGTGCTGGCTCCAGTCATCTTGCTAATCTCTCTATATGAAAACTTTTGAGAGTACAGCAGCTTACACACCGCATACCTTTCCTTGAACGTCTTGATCTCCTGAGGAGTACAGAGATCCATTAAAAACCTCTCTGCCTCATCGGCACTTTCAAACATCGAGATGGCTTCAAAAAGCCCCACCTCATCTTGATCGTTCATACGTCAACTCCTCTGTTCACAGCACTTAATAGTTATCATCACCGTTATAGCATGTTAACACACTGATACGCGGTTGTCACGTCATATTTTTCTGGTGAAGGTGCGAAGCTAGTAATCCAATCTTCACATACGAAGAGGTTTCACATGGGCGTAAAAAGCATTTACATCTCGTGAGGGGGCACGGTATACTAGCCATGTTTGGAGTGTCCGTTTCGCTGAGGGTAATTGTATGGCATCGAGTTTGAGGATTGTGGCAAGAAACGCATCTGGGAAGCGCGAGGCCAGGAAGTTACGTCACTCTGGATTCGTTCCAGGTGTTATATATGGCGGAGGCTCAGATCCTGAATTAGTGGCTATTGGCGCTAAGGAGCTAAGGCTGGAGTGTGGCAGCAGGGCTTTCTTGGGCCATGTGATAGACGTCGATCTTAACTCCAAGCATGAGCAATTTCTTCCGAAGGAGGTTGTGCTTCACCCAGTAACCGGTGAACCTGTTCACGTTGATTTCCAGAGAATCTCGAAGGATTCGACGGTGCGGGTCGGGATCGTGATTGAGTTCATTAATGAACTTAAGTCCCCTGGTCTCAAGCGAGGTGGCGTAATAAACGTCGTTGTTCACAACCTCGAGTGCATCTGCTCTCCAGTATCGATTCCAGCGAGTATCATCATCGATGTCACTGGGAAGGAGATAGGTGATTCGCTATTGCTAGCTGATATCAAGCTTCCGGATGGGGTAACGGCGGCTCACCCTGAGCGGGATGCAATTATCGCCACTATAGTCGGAGCAAGAGTGGGCCCTGCTGATGATTCAGGCTCTGCTGATGGTGCTAGTGAGGAAGCGGAGGCCGCAGCTGGGTAAGAGTGTTCTTAGTAGTAGGCCTTGGTAATCCAGGGTTAACCTATCTGTATACGCGTCATAACGTTGGGTTCATGTTCGCGGACTGCCTGGCGTGGGAACTTGGGGCGTCTGACTTTAAGACTAAGCGAAGTTCTCTGTGCGCTGAGAAGACGGTAGACGGTGTGAAGGTTATCATCCTGAAGCCGCAGACGTTCATGAATCTAAGCGGGAAGGCTGTACTGGAGGTAATGTCATTCTTCAAGGTTAATTCCAGCGACGTAGTTGTCGTACATGATGACATAGACCTAAACCCCCTAGAGGTGAAGATAAAATTTGCTGGTGGGAATGGTGGCCATAATGGCCTCCGCGACATCGATCGACTTATCGGCAAGAATTACTGGAGGATCCGGATAGGCGTCGGGAGACCACTGCTGAAAGACAAAGTAGCTGATTACGTTCTGTCCCCGTTCTATAAGGATGAGCTCGAGAAGATGGCTCTCCTTCTCCGTATCATAACCGGGTACATTGTAGAGCTGCTGTTGGCTGAGGGCGACAAGGCTCATGTTATCAATCGCATTATCGAGGCCACCAAGGGGCTATGATACTGAAGCTCCTGTGGGTATCATTCGTCGTGCTCCTCGCCCTTGGGATACTGTTTTTCGCATCGTTCGGATTCCAGATCCCAGTATCATATTATGAGAAGACAGACGTTGTGATTGCAAGCAATAGACCTCTTCCGTAACCACCATCCTGACGCGCCTCAGCATGAACCAAGGCGCCTTCTCTTCGTGGTAGCTGAGTTACCAGATTAATCCGTCCTCTGCCCGCTCGATTGTTTTGGCGTCGAGTGATAAATGGCGCTTGAGATATCCTGTCAGTTTCTCATGTTTATCATACAGTACTTGGAATGCTCCGCGCCGTTCTTCAAGCTCGGTATTCTGCCCCTTTATCGTGGTCTTCGCCTCGCTGAGGTCATTTTGTGCTTGTTTTAGCGTCTTCCGAAGATTGTCCGTCTTTTTATCTCCTGTCGGAGTCTCGATGGCTGCCTCGGGTTTCTTGTTTTGTGCCCTGAACTGCACGATCGTTCGCTGGGCTTCGGCCATCCGTTGCGCTGCTGCCAGGATTCCGTTCTCCGCAATCCATCCAACGGCTTTCTTTAGATCTGCGGGGACTTCCTCAGGCAGAATAAGAGCCTGCCGTCCATGCACTCTACCACCTCTGGGTTGTGGCGCTGCCTCGAGTTCGGCGAGTTGTTGCTTCAGGGCTGCAATATCCGCGGCATGTTTCTGTTCTAGGTCTTGCTTCTGGCCTCGCATTGCATCGATGAGCTCTTCGTCATGGAGTTGCGTCCGGTCTTCGATCTGCTTCTGCAGTTTGTTGTTAGTTTCTCGGAGCTTCTCTATTTCATCATTTGCTTGGGTCAGCTTGCGGCTCAATTGGTCTGCTGTTTGCTGCAGTTCACCGTTGCTGCTCATGAGTTTCCTATACGCTTCGGCTGCTGTTCCTCGTTCCTTTTGCAGCTCACCATTCTCACTCAGGAGCTTCTCTACCTCAGCGGCTAGCCTGGCAACTTTGGCTTCCAGGCTGTCTGCTCGCTGCGCCGCCGGCTTCAGCTTGCCGTTCTCACCCCGGAGATTTTCCAACTCAGCGGTTAGCCTGGTTAGCTCGTCGGTTGGTGGTCCGGGCGGGGGAGCCGCATCTTCCGCTGTGTCACCGGGTGGTGATGCAGACTGTAACTTTTGTTGAAGGGCGTTTATCTCGTTTTCTAGCCTGTACTGCTCGTCAGTTATTCCTTTGGCATATTTGGTAATTTCTCTGAGCTGTGCTCTCTGAATTCCATCCACGCTTTGCTGCAGGATTTGGGCCATGTGCTGCAGGATTTGTGCAGATATCTCTTCACGTCGCTCGCTTATTGCGTCCAGTCGTGGATCAGAGCTCGTGCGCCGTCTCGGCTCTTCCGGTATGATCGCCATTCCATACAATTGCTGCCGTATACTTTCTACCTTCTCTGTAATAGCTGCGTCGAGAGGTGGCCTGGCTCCTGGCGTACCTCCCATGCTACTTGCTAATCGCGGCGTTGGCCCGCTTGCTACTGCACAGGTTGAGCAGGCTGCTATGGCGAGAACGCTTCGTATGATTAGTTTCGTTGTGATCATGTTTCTCATATTATCATATCGCTTACTGGGGCCGATGTGCAAGATTGTATCACACGGCTCTCCCGCTGCATACCAGAAATTTCAAAGCATCGCAAATTCATCCGAAAAGCGCATGGGTGACCAAGTCGTATCTTTAGCATGGGGGATCCGCTTTAGCTAAAATGGGTTCTGTTGGTGGAGAGAGGCCGTTGTGTAAGTAGCATTGCAACCCCAGTTAGTACACCGTGACATTCCCGCCTCTGAACTCATCAGCCTGGAGATGATCTTCTCGGTGGTGGGTGATTGGGGTTCAGAGCCAGCATGGCTTGGAAGGAAGCAGGGGTGAGGTGCTCCTGTAGGCGTATGCACGCATCGATCGCCATCTCATTTCCTTGTCTTGCTATAATCAAGTATTCCTGGGCGGCTCTCCACAGATCCTTGGGGCAACCATAGCCATGTTCAAGACAGTAGGCGGCTTTGCATCGTCCAGTTACATTTCCCTGATCTGCCGCTTTTTGATACCACATATAGGCCGCCTGTCTACATGGCTCGGATGAGCCCATGAGATCTCCTAATCTCCACTGCGCTATAGGATCCCCGGCAGTGGCAGCCTCCTTATATAGGTCTGCCGCTTGAGAGAAGCATATCGTCGCATTAAACTTGCCTAATAATGATCCAGATTCCTTTAGCTTCAGGCCCTGGTCCGTTAGGTAGTCTGCATGTTTACGTTGAGCGAATGAATTTCCAAGCTTGGCTGCTTTCTCGAAGCACTCAATTGGAGTGGGCTCCCCTGGTGTCCCTTGAGCTCCTTCTTCCATTAGGCGGCCCCAATTCGCCCACCCGTCGGCCTCATTTCCTTCCAGTGCTGCACGCCTGTTCCATGATACTGCCATACCTGTATTAGAAGGGGTGCCAATTCCTCGTTCATGGAGATCAGCAAGAACTACCATCGCCTTTGCATCCCCGCTTACAGCTTTCCTACTGAGGGCCAAGACATCTTGTCCTGGCGGCATGACTCTAGGAGCATTGCTACTCGCAGTCGCGATAGCTGCGTTAGCGCAGCAAACACACAGCAGAATCGAACACTTTATATACCTGTTTAACATCTCCCCTCCTCCATAAAATTTCCTCCCATACTAATGTATATTATAACGTATTCATGAGATTAAATGCAAGTCCCATATGTGTCTTGGGCGTTCATGGGCGTGCCTAAGTTCAGACACATATGAGAAAAAATAGCAGATGTTGTGAACGGAAATATGTGTGTAACTCAGCAGAGTTATGCCCATATTCAGTTCATACCCAGAGGCCTCTAGAATGAGTATTAAGACTTAATTCATTTCAGGAGGCCTATGCATGCAGGTATGTCACCTACACAGTAAGATCAGTAACCTGTATCGTCCCGTAGTTCCAGAGAAAGGCAGAACTGTGTATGAGGTGCTACACAATTGAGACCGTAACTAAGTAGAGCGACATCCAAGGGAAGGCAGTTCGTCAGGATGGATTGTTCAGGCTGTAGTGCTCGCTCGTTCCAAGGTATTCTCCAGCGCTCTCTCAGCCTGGAGGTGGTCTTCTCGGTGGGGGACGGTCTGGACTTCGGTCTTTTGCAGGTACGGGGGAAGCTGATTCGGATCTCAGGCGTTTGCAGGCTGCAATAGCAGCCATCTTGTTCTCTCCCTCTCTTGCGGCTACGGCCAGGTACTCCTGAAGGGCCAGCCACGGGTCTTTTGGACAGCCAATACCGCACTCGTGACAGTACGCCAGTTCGTATTGCGCATTCATGTCCTCCTGAGCGGCCGCCTTTTCGAGCAGGTTAAGGGCAGCCCTCTTGCCTGCATCGGATGAACCAGTGAAGTGTGCCAGTCTGCGTTGTGCTGTAGGATAGTCGCGGAGGGCTGCTCGCTTGAGGAGATCGATTGCTTGGGTGTATAGTGCCTGCGCGTCAAGATCGCTCGCTATGTATTTGGACTCATTTGCCTTTCGGCCTTCATCCATCAGAATGTCTGCGTATTCGCACATGGCGAATAGGTCTCCGAGATGGGCTGCAGTCTTGAAGCACTGGTTCGGTGTTGGATCTCCAGGGGCCACTAGGCTCGGATTTTGTTTTAGCATGCGCCCCAGATCCGAGTAGCCGGGGCCACTCCCCTGCTTGGCTGCAGCCCTGTAGCACGAGATCGCCATATTCGGATTGCAAGGAGTGCCAATTCCCTCCTCGTAGCATTTTCCGAGGTTCAGCAGCTCGGGGCCTTTTCCGCTCATGGCTGCCTCACTGCATTCTGCGAAACGTTGCTCCGGCGTCATGCGCATCCTGGGAGCATCGCTACTCGCTGTCGCGATAGCTGCGGTAGCGTAGCAAACACACAACAGAATCGAACATTTTATATGGCGGGTTAACATCGCCCATCCTCCCCAAAATTTCCTCCCGTGCTAAGGTACATTATAACGTGCTCACGAGATTAAGGGCAAGCTCCATATTTAGCCCATGCGTTCATGGGCGTTAAGTAGCTATTTCCAGTTCCGCATGGATTATGATATAATGGTTCTAGAATGTGCTGGGTGAGATGTTAGTCAAGATTGGTTTATATGAAGAAGGCAAATACGAATGGGGCCGCGTACTATCAGAGTATGAGGACGAAGTATATGAATTATGCCAGGGAGGCTTCTGCTGCGGGAGACCGCGTTCTCTGCGAGCACAACCTCCAATGCGCAGAACACTACTGCAGGCTAATTAACGCTAAGAATTACAAGCCCCAAAATAGTCAGCCGAACCGCGATGGTGGTAGTGCTGAGCAGTACTCCAGTGGCGGCAGCGCGCATACCTACGGGCAACAGTCTAATGGTACCTCTTCACGTGTAGTCGCTGCTGCGAGCCATAGACCTCCCCACAAACCTTCTGAACCAGAACTTGTAGTGGGAGACACGGAGCACAAGAGCGCAGTGCACAGGGAGCCCCAAAAGAGCGAGCATGAAGAGTTACGAAAGAAGCCTGATGATGTAGATTCTGGTCCTCCAAAGACGGCTAAGCCTAAGAGTGCTGCGGCACCACGGAAGGTGAAGACGGAATCTGAAGACGAAGCTTCTCAGCCCCAGCCAAAACGTAAGGTCGTAAGGCGAAGTGTGAAGCCGAAATTATCGCAGTCAGAAGAAACGGTTTCTTAAACTTTTTGGGGTACACTAACATTGCACTAACGCTTGGCAGAATTTTATGGTCTCTAGGGCAAGGACAGTCGCCTTCATCGGAATGAAGCCTATCGAGATTATTGTGGAGTCGCAGATCTCTCCTGGAATGGCGTCGTTCTGCATCGTAGGCCTTCCAGATAAAACTGTTGGAGAAGCTAAGGAGAGGATAAGGTCAACATTTTTTCAGATAGGGCTCGGGTTCCCGCAGAAGAGAGTTATCGTAAATATGGCTCCGGCCGATATCCCGAAAGCTGGCTCGCACTACGATCTGCCGATTGCCCTATCGATCCTCGGTGCGATGGATGCGATAGATGTTTCGGTTCTTGAAAATGCAATAGCGGTTGGGGAGCTGGGACTTGACGGCGCCCTACCATACATATCCGGAACTATATGTGCAGCGATGCTGGCGAATGAGAAGAGCATGTCGATAATATGTCCGAAGGCCTGTGAGAAGGAGGCTGTCTGGAGTGGGAATGATGGAGTCATAGCTGCTCCTAGCATCGTATCGCTTATCAATCACCTGAGGGGCTCATCGCAGCTGGCTCCTCCCACTGCACAGTGTCCGAAGCAGAAGGAGCCTGATTACGGGATAGATATGTGGGACGTCAGAGGTCAGCTAGTAGCGAAGCGAGCCATCGAGGTAGCCGCAGCTGGGAACCATAACGTACTGATGGTGGGGCCACCTGGCTCCGGGAAGTCCATGCTGGCCGCTAGGGCAAGAACCATACTCCCGCTACTAACACCGGAGGAGGCCTTGGAGACGACATGCATATACAGTCTCGCCGGAATGCTACCTGAGGAGGGGCTTGTGTACACGCCTCCATACAGAGAACCACATCACTCAGCATCATTCATATCGATGGTTGGTGGTGGAGCAGACGCTAAACCTGGAGAGCTATCCCTCGCCCATAATGGGATCCTGTTTCTCGATGAACTACCGGAGTTTCAAAGGAGCGCTATTGAGGCACTGAGGCAACCGCTTGAAACGAATAGCATTACAATCTCGAGGGCGAAGGAGCATGTCACATACCCCTCCAACATACAGCTAATCGCAGCGATGAACCCTTGTAAATGCGGGTCGTATGGAGATAACAAGAAGCAGTGCTCAAAGGCTCCCAGGTGCGCCATCGAGTACAGGAACAAAATCTCTGGACCAATTCTCGATAGGTTTGATATAGTTATCTATGTCAGCAGCGTTAAGGTATCAGAGCTGTTTGACAATGAACCGAGAACTGAATCGAAGGTGATGCGTGCTAGGGTTGCGGGAGCAAGAGCTCGGCAGCGCGCACGAGCACAGACAAAAGACTGCAAAGGCAGCTATCTTAATGGAAAGGTCAGCGGTAGATACCTAGAGGATATCACGAAGCTCGACACTGAAGCAGCTGGCTTCTTCCAAAAGGCCGTCAGGCACTCCGACATCTCAACAAGAGGATGCCACAAGATTTTGAGGGTTGCAAGAACAATCGCCGACCTCAGCGGCTCAACGCAAATCACACAGCAACACGTCGCCGAAGCCCTCCAGTACAGACTCCTGAGCTTTGATAAGTAACTGTTCCACCCTCCAAAAAAAAATCTCTTCCGTTAACTATTTTTTAACCATTCCCATGCTAACCTACTTATAGAATCTTATATCCTCTAAGGGGAGGAAAAACATGAAAAGCAAACTTGTAACATCAACACTCATACTAGGACTAATAGCCTGTGAGGCCTGGAGTTCTAGAGAGAGAGAGAGAGAGAGAGGTTAAGAGTCCTGTAGTTAGCAGAGATCTGGTTCCAACTAGGACGCTCTTCCAAGAAAATAGGGATCTGAGAAACGAGGTCGGTGACCTGAAGAGCGAGCTTGATAACCTCAAACAGGAGATGGCTGCGCTAAGAGCCCTGATAGGACACCCAGCCACCGTCGATCCAGACTACACCAGAAACACCTTGGACACTGGGCTATTCCGCCTGAGTGTTGCAGCCGAAGCCAGGGACGCGATGTATAAGGCCCCACTAAGCACCACAAGGACTTGGTACACGGCCGATCCAGCTCTCGCAATGCCCTGGTACTTAGCCGACCCAATCCTAGACACCACGATACAGGTGCTCGGATACCGATCAGCCTACACCACGCTAAGGAAGTCCCGCCAGCTGCTCGATGTGGATCGAGAAGGACAGGACGTGACCGCTGTCAACAACTGGCCAGTAAAAGCCATCAAGCATTGGATCCTCAACGCAAACTCCCACTCACACACAAGAGCATGGGCGTACCTACGCCTTAACCGTGATGGCGCTACAGAGCACACTCTGATATACAGGTCCGGCGCTGTCGTGCACGGTGACAGAGCTGTGATAGAACTGCACGACGCACTTAGGGCACTGCAGGAAATCACCGAAGCGGATGAGGACATCCACTATCTGAAAGCTGCGTGGTCCAAATATATACCAGAACCTAATATGGAACTCGATTTGGCATACACCATGTTTCAGTATGATCCAGAAGCGGCAAAGCTTGTAGAATACACCTTGAACGCAGCGACCACCACCCCCTCAGGAGAAGAAGTATGTTGCAAAATAAACGTCAGATCGGACCCGAAGTGGGATTAGCGTAGCACGACAGAAAGAGGAAGAGCCTACTCCTACCTAGCACTAAAGACATTCGAGGCGGCTTTGGTTACGACGTCGTTACAACCAACTCTGGTGGCAGTTGACATTGCTAGAACAACTGGGGCTCCGGCTTCTAGCAATTCATTCTGCCACCTAGCAATGGTATCAAAATCCACAAGGTCTATCTTATTAAGAACCACAATCTCCGGCTTGATACTAAGCGATGGACTATAGCAACGGAGCTCCTTCCTCACGGTTAGGTACGACTCACGTGGATCATCCGACGAGATATCGACGATATGTACGAGTGTTCTACACCTCTCCAGATGAGCTAAAAACTTATCGCCAAGTCCCTTCCCAAGGTGGGCATTTTCTATCAAGCCAGGTATGTCGGCTATGACGATCTCTCTATTGCCGAGCTTCACAGTTCCAAGTTGCGGGATCAATGTCGTAAATGGATAATTCTCCACCCTCGCTTTCGCATTTGTCACACTTGCGATGAATGACGATTTCCCGGCGTTTGGGAGCCCTACGAGCCCAACATCTGCTATCAACTTCAGCTTGAGCCATATCCATCTCTCCTCTCCCGGAGTACCAGTTTGAAATTTCCTAGGAGCACGATTGGTTGATGTTTTAAAGTACGCATTCCCGAGGCCGCCACGGCCACCGCATGCCAGCAATACAGTTTCGCCGTCCTTCGTTAAATCTGCGATTTCAGTGATTTTATCGTCGGCCAAAATCTGCGTACCAACCGGGATCTTAAGGAACACGTCATCCGATGACTTTCCAGTCTTATTTTGTCCGGCTCCGTTCGCTCCACGCTTCGCCTTGAAATGCTGCTTGTATCTGTAGTCGATCAGTGTGTTAATGCCGCTCACGGCTACTACATAGATTGAGCCACCAGCTCCGCCTGCCCCACCATCAGGTCCTCCAAACTCAATGAACTTCTCGCGTCGAAAGCTGAGTGCTCCGTTACCACCGTCACCGGCTTTGATGTAGATTTTCGCCTCATCTAAAAACCTCATCAGATATCATGCCTTTGTTTGAGAGCTGCGATTATAGTACCGTCGTCGAGATACTCCAACTCGCCTCCAACCGGAACACCATGAGATAGCGTCGTTACTCTAACACCTAAGTCTTTGATCTTATCATTGATGAAGAAGGCGGTAGCCTGGCCGTCGATGTCAGCACTCATAGCCATTATGATCTCACTCACCTCCCCCTCGCTGATGCGCTTGTATAATCCGCTGATGTTGAGATCACTCGGCAACACGCCATTGACAGCAGAAAGCTTTCCTCCAAGAACGTGGTACTTCCCTTTGTAAAATCCGGTTCTCTCTATGGACCACAAATCCGCTATCCCCGGGATTACGCATATGGTGGAGCTATCGCGTTTGGAGTCTGAACAGATGGAACAGATACTGGATACATCTATGTTCCCACATACTTCACACACAACAGAGCTATCGTACACCCTTCCTAGGACGTCGATAAGATACTTCAAGGCAGTGTGCTTTTTCCGAAGAAGGTATACAACGAGCCTGACGGCAGATCTGTACCCCATTCCAGGCAGCCTGCTAAAGCAATTCACTAGCTTGTAAATGTCACCTGATATCACGAGATGCACCGGGGGGCAGAGCCACACTCTGATCTCAAAGATTGTACCGCATTATGCTGAGTCAGTGCAATTATTACGAACGCCCATTACGCCGTTGTGATGGTATACCAGTGGTCGGTGAACCCAGGGTGCTGCTGTTGCTCGTGGCGTAAGTGGTCATCCATAGTTGAGCTGCGGCTCTTCCTGGCCGAGTCTTCTGAGGTGTACTGCAGCGTGCACCTGTCGTACCCCCGGTGGGGCGCTGTACCATTCGGCGTAGTCGACTATGTCGGTCTGGGGTACTTCGTTGTACCTTACGCCTCTGAGAACGTTGCTCTGGCATTGATATTCTGGGGGCGGTGTGAGTATGCCATCGCAGTAGCTAATCCGGAGACGGACGGGCACTCTCTCATGCGTCACTGGTCCTAGGAGTGTAGTTATAACGCGCTCCAGTAGCTCGTCAGCTTCGTCGTTATACAGCGTGAGTTCGGGTTCGGAGATGTGGTGCATTATGCTGTGGCTCGTAGCAGGAGGTGATGGTGTCTGTTTCAAATAGTACCAGGTCGGGGCGTCAGCTGGGCAGTAGATGTCGGGGTGGCCATAGCGTAGCGTAAGTGTGCTTGGTGCTGTAGGTTCCTGGTAGTCGGATGGACGGGGCGCAAGTATGGAGACAGCAGCGGCATCGGCTGGAAAGAGTGCCGATAGCCACCTGAGGTGTACTATGGCGGCGGCCATAGCTCTTAAGGCGGGCGAGGGGAGGTTGTTGAGCATGTGGTGGTATACCTCGGCCTGCGCAACAGCTAGCATGGTTGCTGTTCCTATAGACCAGTGTAGGCCGGTCGGTACCTGCACTGTATAGTCGCCTATGGGGGCATATGGTACACCGACTAGCTGCCTGGCTGCTGCCGTACGGTCTCTAATCTGCCTGATTCTGTTCCTGGTGTCCTCGGTGGCTTGAAATAGCGTCACTGCGTCCGTCGCTCTCGGTGAATCTGGGTTTGCTCCCGTGCCGCCTTCCTCCTCATTTCCAGCGTCGCCACTCTCTCCGCTAAGCGCGCTAATCAGCTCGGCTAGCTCGCTCTCTAACGCCTCCGCCTCTCTCATCAGTTCCTTATTCTCCTGGATCAACGTCCTAGTTGGAACCAGATCTCTGCTAACTACAGGACTCTCTCTCTCTCTAGAACTCCCTCACTTCCGTACACATTTGTCATTCCTATAACACACAGTGCTACCGTTAAACCTACCAACTTGCTTTTCATGTTTTCCTCCCCTTAGAGGATAAAGATTCTATAAGTAGGTTAGCATGTTAAGTGTTAAAAAATGGTTAACGGATGAAATTATTTTCTGCACATACTCCCTATGGAGTATGTTGGTATGGTTCTTGAGGCAGCTGAGTTGTCTCAGAGAAGGTGAACTTATACAGTGCTAGATAGCATGCGAAACCAACAGCAACGCAATACCCAATGAGGAACCCCAACAGGGTGGAGGTACTACGATACGGAGAGTGCAGAGCGACGCTCCAGTTGCAGTCCTCCACTAGGATTGAGGAGCACACCGGACATAGTGCGCAATTTCCTATAACGCCCATCTCACTTTCTTAAAATTTCTTGATAATTTAAGATTGTTTGTGTGATAGAATGCATCGCAAGAATTTTAACAGGAACGAAACAGCATGAAAAAGATGGAGATACTGCTGGCCGCGGTGATGGTGGCTGGTATGGTAACGGAGGTCAATGCGATGAAGCCGGCCCAGTCAGGAGACGGCGAATCCGGGACACCGAGTACCTTGGAGCATTGTACAGATCAGATCAGAACGCTCGATACGGATACCCCGCGTCAGACGAAGCTTGGATCTACCCTAGAGCGGGCCCACACTGGTCCGCTTCAGCCCCTGTGCTCTCCGCTCGCAAGGTTGTCCCGTCTACACAGCGATGAGCAAGCACAAAACAGAATAGCTTTCGACCAGCTAAGGGCTGAGATCGGCGGGTTGAGGCAGGCAAACGCGGAACTTGAACGAGAGAGACAGCGCCTCCGAGAACAGCTCCGAGCGAACGAGTCTGCACCAGGCCGGAGTAGTCCACCAGACACACCGCCGCCAGAATTGAACGAAACCGACAACCCCGTCACCGCAGAGCTGAGAGCCCAGGTACGACAGCTCCAGGATGAGAACAGACAACTGAGTAGAGGACTAGACGAGCGTGACCTCCAAATAAGACAGTTCGAGGAAGAGAACAGACGACTGAGTAGAGGACTAGACGAGCGTGACCTCCAAATAAGACAGCTCAAAGAAAACGATGTAAGATGCCTGCAAGCGGCCTATACGACAGTGCGCAGGGTATACGAAACACTCGGGACATACGAAACACTCGATACGGCCTTCCAACAAGCAGAGCGGGAACTAGAAAGCATACAAAAGCAGATCAATGCGCGCCTCCCAACTTTCGACGTAGATAGCGAAGTCCAGCGACTGCGCGACCAGCTATACGAGACACGGTACGACCGCGATGAGCTGGCAGACAGCTTCCGATTTTTCGCCGCACAAAGCAGGGAAAGAACAGGTCAATTTGACCAGTACATATATGACGCCCAATGCGAGCTCAGCGAGCTAACCCGGCAGAACGATGAGCTACGGGGCATGATCGGAGACCTTAGGTGGCAGCTCCACGATGCGCAAGTACAGAGGGATGAGATCGTGAGGTTACGACAGGAAATAGTGAGGCTCCTGAGGCTCCAGTCCGAAGGAGCCAGCACCGAACCCGACCCAGCCGACCACAGCGATACAGGGAGCGAGAAAGAGGAAGAGGACCGATACGAGGGACCTGATGCAACACCCTGACCAGACCAAGACTGTGCAGGGAGAAACAGCGAGGCTATTACCGTAACAGCAGTAGTCTGGAAGCTACATATCAGGCCCGTTGCAAAAAAGGCTGTTCAATTCCATCTTTTGCCTCAAGCTTCATGAGTTTGAGGCATTGGCTATCAAGGTTGAGCGTGTGTTCAACAAAAAGATCATGGGCAAGTACAAACGTCCTGGAAGGCTCCACAAGCTTGACCTAAGGAGCATGGTTATGCTTTTATTTTTTTTGGGATGGGCGTAAAAATAATTTGCCTCTCGGGACGGTGTATATGTACCATGAATGTATGAGGTTTGTGGTAACTGGTGTCTTAATCGAAAGGAGGAAGCACGCCTAGCTTCCATTGCTTTTTTGATCACCACCTGCTACAAATTTATCTACCAACTGCTCCAGACTGACTGCTGCCCTCGTGATGCTAAATTCGGCTCCTGGCTGGAGAGACGTCTGTGAAAAGCCGGAGATTACGGATACAAACTTGTTACCCATTATCCCATCCGAACTGATGGCAGCAGAGCTATCGTCCGGAATGCTTACCTCGCTTTTAATTAGCAACTCTACACGTGCCTGGTAATGTTCGCTTATCGTTAATTTCTTCACAGTACCGATTTTTATTCCGCACATTTTAACATCTGATCCAGCTGCTATCCCAGTAGCATCGCTGAACTCAGCTACAAGTATGTAACCCTCCATCATGTTGTCTCCCCTTGAGATATATGCGAAATACATAAAAAACGCAGCAACCAACAGCACAACAGCGCCTATCACTGCCTCAAGCACACTACCATTCATATAGTTACATTAACAAAACAGAGGCAATCCAATCTCACCATTATACCATGATCAGCATGCTCGGTTCAAGATTCTGGGAAAGAAGGCTCAGCACCCCACATGTTTGATTTCCATAGGTCTATGGTACGAGAGTATGTTCGTGAGGTGCAAATTATTTTTACGCCCATCCTCAATCTCCTTTGTTAAGTCTCGTAGCGATGAGGTTGCTTGTAGCCTCCCACGTTACCAACGTGTGATATTCACGGTGATTCTTAGGAGGGCGATTAGGATGAGAGCTAGTATCTTAACCGATAGCCTGCCGGAAGTGCTTGAGTACACGATGCTGAGAGAGCAGCAGGCGACAAGCCAGAGTGTGGCGATCTCGATGATTACGAACAATGATACAATCCCATCATACTCACAGAGGTATAAAAAGTCGGTGTCGTGTTCACCATCGAACCCGCATTCGTATGCGCTACTGGCTCTACTACTATGCCGGCCTGGCAGCAGTTCTGAAATCCTTGAAACGAGGAGAGCGCAGACCGAGAGAAGGCCAGCTAGGATGATTACAGCGCTCGATACTGACAGCTCCTCAATCGATGGCATTACTTCTTCTTCCTAAAGCAGGAGGGGATGTCTAGCTCGTCGTGCTCTGCATCATCCGGTACGCTCTGGTTCTCCCTCGGTAAATCCTGTCTTGGAGTGTCGTAATCATAATCATCATACCGTCTCTGGTTCTTTGACCTTGAGGTGAATTTACCGAAAAACGAGGAAGTCCTCCTTTTGGATGGCTCATTCGCTATCTTCCTCTGATACTCATCCTGCTGGTCAATGCGGTCATCATCAACGGCTGAGCCCATTCTCTGTGGTTCACCGATATCATGATCTGGAGCAGCAAACTGCTTCATACTCGCTTCGTCAAAGGCCCTCATATTATCGGGGTTGCTCTTCCGGTTGTTGAACGCCATGACAGATGCAGTATCCTTTCCCTTGAACATATGCTCGCGCTGAACACCGATCCCAGTTGCCACTACAGATACACGAATCTTCCCATTCAGGCGCTCATCAAACGTTGATCCGAAGATGATATTAGCTTCCGAGTCAACCTCATCCCTTATTCGGTTCGCTGCCTCATCTACCTCGAACAATGTCATATCGTAGCCGCCTGTAATGTTGATCAAGACTCCACGCGCTCCCTGTAACGATACGTCATCGAGTAGCGGGTTAGATATAGCGGCCTCGGCTGCATCGAGAGCTCTTCTATCTCCCTCTGCCTCTCCTGTCCCCATCATCGCCTTTCCCATCTCGCTCATGACGGCTCTGATATCGGCAAAATCCAGGTTTATGAGACCCGGCATTATCATAAGGTCTGTAACACCGCGCACCCCGGAGTATAGGACATTATCAGCCATCTTGAATGCATCAGCGAAAGTCGTATTTTCATTAGCCAATCTAAATAGGTTCTGATTTGGGATTATGAGGAGGGTATCAACATGCTGCTGCAAATCCTCAATTCCACCTTCTGCTATCTTCGCCCTGTTAGCCCCCTCGAATGTAAATGGCCTCGTCACGACACCGACAGTCAGGATACCTGCATCTCTTGCTATCTTAGCGATTGCGGGAGCGGCTCCAGTTCCGGTACCACCTCCCATTCCAGCAGTGATAAACAGCATGTTCGCCCCATCTACAATCTTTAAGATTTCATCGGCTGACTCTTCTGCGGCGGCACGTCCAACATCAGGTTTAGATCCTGCACCTAACCCGCGTGTGATAGAGAGGCCGAGCTGGATCCTGTGATCATTCGGAGATAATGACTGCTTTAGCGCCTGGGCATCAGTATTGGCGACAACGAAAATTACCCCCTCCAGATTGGAGCGTATCATATTATTGACTGCGTTTCCTCCAGCCCCTCCCACGCCGACAACTACAATCTTAGGACCTAGCTCTCGCTGCTCTACGTTCTCACCGGACTCATGATTAGTCATCTCAAAACAACGTGCAAACCCACTCATCAGAATGATAGTATACAGCTGTCTCAAAATAATGCAAAGCCCCTAATGTTGAAACAGCTGCTGGGGCCATTGGAGAGGGGGATGATTCGACATAGCGCGCAATTTCCTAGAATGCCTATATCATTTTTCTGAAATTTTCTGATGATTTGAAATGGATTATGTGATAGAATACGTCGCGTGGATTCTAATAGGAATGAACCAGTATGAAGAAAACGAAGATTTTGCTAGCCGCAATAGCGGCGGCCAGTATGGTAGCAGAAGTAGGCGCGATGCGGAAGAGCGTCTGGGGCAGGCTAACGCCAGGAACAAGCTCGGCTATTGGAGACCCAGATGTTAGTGACGGCTTCGGAGCAACAGCTCCTCCGCAGGAGAGTAGCTCCTTCACTAGGCCAGCGGCAGTAGCGACGGCCAGTATGGTAGAAGAAGTAGACACGACGCGGGAGAGCGTCCGGGACGGGCTAACGGCAGGTAAACCTAACGCCGCAGAGAGCCTCCCAGTTGTGCTAGTAACACCAATGCCTCCACCTGCAACATTAACACCGCGTGCAGAAGCAGCTTCGGCTATTGGAGACCCGGAGCTTAGTGGCGGCCTCGTAGGCTCCGGAGAGACAGCTCCTCCGCGAAAGGATAGCTCCTTCACTAGGCCATTTTGTGGAGCTCCAAGGAAGCGCGAACCACTAACTCGAGTGCCATCCGAGGGACAGCTAGCACTGGAACGCCTGGCCGCTGCACTTGTGGAATATAGAATACAGCGTGATCAAGCCAGGAGTGAACGTGACCAAACCGCTGAGCAGCTCGCAGGGTTCGAACACGAGCGAGACGAAGCGGAAGCACAGAGAGGGCAGACCCAAGAGGCGTACGATCGCATTGCCAGGGAACTCAACGCACACAAGACGCGGATCACCACACTAAACGCTGAAAACGACGATCTACGCAACCTGAGCGAGCGCTACCAGCAAGATATACAAATTCTGCAAGCACAACTTGA
The DNA here is from genome assembly GCA_031267075.1 of Holosporales bacterium. GTDB lineage: Bacteria > Pseudomonadota > Alphaproteobacteria > RUG11792 > RUG11792 > JAIRYU01. The sequence goes on along the minus strand of JAIRZU010000072.1, from coordinate 4,501 downwards.
CGAGTTACGGCGGGAACGCTCTGACCTCCGGGAGCAGCTTAATGGGACGCAAGCAAACATAGGCCAGGATCAATCGGACATCGATACGGCACTACGACTACTAATCAGCGTCTCCACACGCAGAAGCACGGGAGGACAGCCTGTACCACCTGCATGGCCGACGAATCTACCTTTCGACACCGAGAACGACGACCCGCTGATAACCGGCGTGCGACTGCTGAGGCTGGAGAATACACAACTCAAGCAAGCGAATGAACGGCAAGCAGAGCAGCTACATGCCACGAAGGACGAACTGCAAACGTACATAAATAGGACCGGTGAGATCGAACAGGCTACCAAAGCGCTGGAGGCTGCCACCAGCAGAGAAACTGCCGACAGGCGCATAAGGAGGCACATGGTGGCCCACTACCTCAATCCCAACGACAGAAGCCAACTACTCGTGGACATAGCCGAAATGTCCCAACAAGAGCCCGAGCTAGCAGATGCCTGCCGACAAGCAGAGCAGGACGTGCAGCAGACAAGCCCCAACAGACGGCCGCCGTCCACTAAACAGCCCACCAAGAAGCGCCGCTAAACACCGTGAAGAACATGCCCTGGCTGAACACTGGGGCATGCTTCATCACCCTGAGGGCTCGGCGGCATGAACCATAATAGGAGAAACAGCATGAGAAGAACAAAGTTGCTGCTCGCGGCAGCGATGATTAGCATAACAGCAGCAGAGGTCAGTGCGATGGAGCCAGCCACGGGCTGGCGAGTGCGAGAGCGTCCGGGTGAGAAGCTTGCGGAGGACATGGCAGTAGACAAAGCGGCTCCAGAGGAGAGCCTGCGGAAAACTCCTGAGGAAGAGCCGAAACATGAAGCGCAGAGTGCTCCTGATACATCCTTGAAGGCCCCCAGCACTGGGGCGGGCAGCGTCCCCACAGCTGGGACAGCCACGCGACCACTGGTGAAGGATGGAACCGGGTCCGCCGAAGTGCACGTGGTCAGGAGGCACATGTTGGTCCCCCCGATGCGAGCAGTCACCACGGCACCAACACCACTTGAGCGACTCGTAGGCACGCTCAGGAAGTTCAGGCAGCTGGAGGGAGAGATGCAGAGCGCGTCAAGCGTGTCCAGCAGCCGCGCAGGAGAGCCTGCCCCCGGGATACCTGATGGATGTGGCGAACCCGCGGGTGACCCAACCTCCACACCGCCGGAATCTGAAGCAGCGATAAGCTGGTATGAGAGCCTGATCAACGACTTACGGGGCGAACTTGACAGAGCGAAGCGAGAGCTAGACCTCAAGAGGCAAGAGCTGCGCGAGAGTGAGGAACTGAACCTCACCACCACCCAAGAACTCGCCATGGCCAGGAGGAACATCACTGCCCTCAAGTACCTGCAAGAAACCTCAGCCCAACACTTTAAAGAGCTCGCTCAACAGAATGAGGCCCTCACCCGGCAAATCGAAACCCTCACTCAGCAAATCGAAACCCCCAGAAGGCAGCTCAGCCAGAGCACGAGGGAGGGTGAACAGGAATGGAATGAGAGCCCCACCCTACTCCAAGCCGATATTAGCGAAGTGATAACACTCCTCGACTTCGGAGGCCCGGCCCCGAAGCTGACCGACGACATCGACACACTGAAAGAGAGAGCGCGTGCGAGTCGTAGAAGGTACACAGAACAACAGGAGGAGCTAGCTCGTGCAAGAGAACAGCTGGAGAAAGCCAAGAGCGAGCAGCTGATAGCCGAGGACCGGATGGGAGCGAGTTTAGAAAGCATCGACACGGCATTCAACCAAGCGATAGACCAGCTTGCCAGACTGCAGGAAGTCCTAGCCTGGACCATAAAGTCCCTCACCCCAGCCGCTGCCGACCGCCTATGGGGCCAGATCACAACCCTAGTCCGAACGGACAGTGCACGAGCCTATGCGTACTCAACACCACTTATCGCTGCCGGCCTCTACAAACAGACCACACGCAAGAGTGGAACCTAACACCTTCCAGCACAGCACAACACTGTGAAGAACATGCCCTGGCTAGATGCTGGGGCATGCTTCATCACCTAAGAGATATGCAACGTTAGCAGCTCCAGCAACTCATCGATCTGATCACGTGATTTCAGCAGCGTTGCCATTTGCCTGTACTGTCCTGCATTCTGCATTCCCTTGATATAGTACATCATGATCCTACGGGACAGCTTGATGGAAGTGCTCGGTTCGTAGAACTCAAACATATAATCAATATGAGTCCTGGCCGTTTTCACTCGCAGCTGAGGTGCATTCTGGGTGGGAATCGCACTCTGGATATCACGTAGAATCCACGGTGAGCCGAGGGCACCTCTACCGATCATGACCCCATCGGCACCACTCTCCTCTAGAGCCCGCTTCGCAGTCTCCGCATCAACGATATCACCATTAACTATCACCGGAATCTTAACGGCATCCTTAACCTCTGCGACGGCCTTCCAGTTTGCCTTACCACTGAACATCTGGTTCCTAGTACGACCGTGAACAGTCACCATCGCCACCCCAAGATCCTCAGCAATCATTGCTATCGCCTTGGCGTTCATGTGCTCCTCATCCCAGCCAAGCCTCATCTTCACAGATACCGGAACGCTCGCCGCCTTAACAACCGCATCGATAATCTCCGCCGCCCGCTTCTCATCCCTCATGATTGCAGACCCAGCATCGGTCTTAATGACCTTCTTCACTGGGCACCCGAAGTTGATGTCTATATGCTTCGCCCCTAATCCACAAACCAACTCGGTAGCCTGCGCCATGATCTGTGGATCCGCCCCCACGAGCTGGATTGAGGTATGCTGGTCATCATCTGCCTCCATAATCTTCCCGGTTCTCCTGACGGCCCTGACAACAGCTTGGCTCGCCACCATTTCGCTAAAAACCATGAAATCACCAAAGCTCCGAACTACTCTTCGAAACGGTAAATCCGTAATCCCAGCCATCGGCGCCAGGAGGACAATCGGCTTCGAGCTACCACTCATTAATCATCATACGTTCCGTCTTCCCAACGTGAGATTGTACCACTCCATCTACGGAAAACAAACTTGTAGCGCGGTGCAGTCCCTACCAAATCATGCAAGGCACTATAATCCTAACTAAAAAAAATCTTCCGCATTAACTTTTTAGCAACCTTTTCCAGGTAGCATATTACATGCAAGGAAGCGCAAATTTTTGAATCGGGAGGAAAACATGAAAAGCAAATTGGTAGGTTTAACGGTAGCACTATGTGTTACAGGAGTAGCAGAGGTGTATGGAAGTGGTGGAGTTCTAGAGAGAGAGAGAGAGAGAGTCCTGTAGTTGAGAGAAAGCTTGTTCCAACTAGGACGCTGTTCCTGGAGAATAGAGAACTAAAAAGTGAGGTCGAAACCCTTAAGCAGAGAATTGGCACACTCGAGCTCCTGCTTGGAATACCGCCAAAAGAAGCGACGAGAACGGAGGAAGCCCAAGCCCCAACAGGAATATTCCTATTCACTCATCAGCAGTGGCTGATCCATGGAGCAATGCAGTTTGCTCGCGAGTTGAGTCGCACTGCGCCGTTTCCGGGATACGTAATAACGACCATAAATAGATTAGTCCAGCAACAACTGGACAAGGCCGATAGCGAAACAACCATACAACTAATCGAGAGTGAATGGGTATGGAGAGTGAACGCCTACCTAACGTCTGTCCTTTCAGTTACTCACGCGTACGCCACAGCAGAACGCCAAGCGAACGAAGCTCCACGCCTGTGTGCCGCCAAAACATCAAACCACCACCATCAAGTTCTTGGATATGAGTGCCCCGAAGGAGTGGAACTCGACAACACAACAGCCATACCAGAGACTCCATATGACATCAGCATACCTGAAGTAGCTCGCGTTGCAGGGGGAGACTTCGTAGCCAACGAGCTGACACGCTACGCGATCGAGGAATTTGCAGCACTGCAAGACTATAGCAATACATACGATATAGGTGAGGATGGACGCAGGGTAGAGAGCCAAGCGATAGGAATGAGTCAAATCCCAACTGCCAGCATGACTACAATACGCACAAAGCTCCGGATAAGATGGACAATACGGCAGGTTGTAAACAGCATGGGCAGTGGCTTGCGCGACGGGGGGGCTTACGTTATATACCAGCGACCCCTCCCACCAAAACCGGCACAGCCACCAGCCTAAACACCCACCAACCTCCAGAAACGGCGCTATTATAGGCGCCGTTCCATGGGGAGGCCGCCACTCTTCCATGTAGTGAGCCCGGAGAGCTTTGAGTTCTAGATAGCTAGGGCTCATCGCTTGGGACGGTTGTGCAGATTGGGTTTCTCGACTCTGCCTCTATGAAGTCTATGATTTCTTCAATGTGTTGCTGGCCGGCATATCTGCTACGGACCAGCTGGAGGTTATCAGTAAAGTTAATGGATTCGCCGGGAGTCACGAACATGTCCTTGTATGCACTCATCATCTCCCTTATCGTATCCGCTGCAAAGCCACGTCTCTTGAGGCCAACGATGTTGAGGCCATGGAG
>JAIRZU010000071.1 GCA_031267075.1 Holosporales bacterium | reverse complement strand
AAGGTTGCAGAGGAAGACCAAATGTTACAGCAAAAGCCTGGAAATGCTGAGGCTTAGTGTTCTGCTCGTGTTACACCGATTCAATGCTAGAAAAATATGTAGTTAGTTGTCAATCCCCTCATATACAAGACTTCCTATCAAACCCAGCTGGCGCTTGATCAGAGGGCTATCACCTTGTTACCTCTAGGTCGAAGATGTTGTTGCCGCGCTTGATCGTTAGGCTTACGCTTCCATCGCCAAATGAGTATTGTTCGAGGTTGCGGTAGGTTTCCGCGTCACATACAGCATATCCATTGAATGCAAGGGTGATGTCGTTTGCTTGGATACCGGCCTTAGCTGCTGGAGAGTCAGTCTTCACAGACAATACTACTACCCCTGACTCCTCCTTCTGCTTACGTAAAAAGAATTTAAACCACGGCTGTTTGGTTTCATCCTTATCGATGTCAGCTACATTCACCCCAAGCTCATGTTGAGAAGCTCCCTTCAGGGTACTAGGGGCTACCATCCTCAACCCCTTCCTAACGACTGATACTGGGATGGCGTACGTCTCAGTTCGACCATCAGGGTGAAAAGTCACAGTCAGTACTCCGATGATGTTTCCCTCATCATCCACCAAGACTCCACCATCATTTTCTGGAGTAACTGGAGTGCCGTAGCGGGCTTGCATCAAGAGACGAGGAGCCCCTTTGTCGAGAACGTAGGTTACTTCTTGTATCTCCGCCACCCACCTTTTGAATTCGTATTTGTTGTTGTACGGCTTGGCGAGGCTACTGAAAAACTCTCCTCTTGCCTTGCCAATTGCGAGGCAGTTAGGTAACGCCGCTCCACTGGTAAGTTTGGCGTCACTACCAAGTTCGATGTGTGGGAGCTTCCCATCTCCCTTGTGGTTAACCTCAATAAATGCCAGGCCGCAGACGACCTTGACGACAATTCCGTTGTAGTCCTTCGGGCCGAGTATGCGCTTTCCACCTTCGCTAAGCGACCTAAGTTCGCTGTCGAATGACACTGTCACCCTGGCGCCAACCTGCAGATCATGCGCTACTGTGCAGACTACGTTACCATCCAACGATGCTCCAGACCTGACATTGGGCCCCTTGCAGCCACGCGGCATCACAGCGGCGCTATATGTTTTGCCGTCATCCTCGGTGCCAGGAACTGTTACAAGCACACAGAACTTGGAAACTCTCTCAACTAGCTGCTTGGCCTGATCGACCCAGGTAGTAGACGGGATGGGCTTCTGTGCTAATTTCCCCTTTGGCACATCCTTGCTTACCTTAGCTGAGAATGGGGCTTTCTTGGATTTTGTAGTTGCTGCAGCACTGACCATGAACGTAGTAAGTGTGATTGCTACTAGCATGGCAATGCCCAGCCTGATGGCATTTCGAAAGATGTTACGGAACCTCGCCGGGGGTAGCAGTTTCTCAGTACTGCACATTGTTCATCACCCGGCTCTGGCAGGAAGGGTCGCGACTAGTCTTATCGATGCCGTGAGCTCTTCCATCTGGAAATGCGGTCTGAGGTAGATGACGGATTTGTATGAGCCTGGGGAACCCGGAACGTCGTACACATCTATTCTTCCTTCCCGTAGTGGGTATGATGATTTCAGACTGGCTGGGGCGTCGTCATTTAGGAGGATGTACGATGCGATCCAGGTGTTCAGGTACTGCTCCACGTTCTCCTTCGTTAGGAAGGAACCGACCTTATCCCTCATCAGAACTTTGATGTAGTGTGCGAACCTCGATGCTGCTAGTATGTACGTTATGCGAGCTGATATGGAGGCGTTAGCGTTGGCGTCGTCCTTGTTATACAGCTTCGGCTTCTGCGCGGTTTGCGCTCCGAAGAACACCGCATAGTCCGTTCCCTTACAGTGACATGCCGCTATGAATCCTAGGTCGCTCAACTCCTTTTCGCGTCTGTCGGTTATTGCTACCTCTGTTGGGCACTTGACTACCTTGTCGCCTTCGAGTGTTTTGAATACGTATGATGGGAGGCCCTCCACAAGCCCTCCTCCTTCAACACCGCGGATCGCTGCTGTCCAGCTGTATTTCGCGAAGGCATCGGTTATTCGTTGGGCGAGTGCATAGGCTGGGTTACCCCAGCAGAATCTGTTCGTATCTCCAATCCCAACATCCTCAGTGAAATCGAATTCAGCAACTGGGAGGGTGTTAGGGCCATAGGGAAGCCGCATCAGTATCCTAGGTAGGAGCAGCGCGACATACCTCGAGTCTTCCATATTGCGGAAGGATGTCCACTTGATGTAATCCGGTGATTCCAGGATTTTAGCTAGATCTCTCGGGAGTGGCATGTCCTCGTATTTGTCGAGGTTGAAGAATAGTGGTGACACGGCAGATATGAATGGCGCATGTGCTGCTGCAGCTAGGTTGGCTATATGCTCAAGGAACTGGATGTCCTGCGGGTGGTTGGTGAACATGAAATCACCTATGATGCATGAGTAAGGTGACCCACCGTATGTCCCGTACTCTTCCTCATATATCTTCTTGAAGAGGGCGCTCTGGTCAAACTCTATGGCCTTCGTTAGGTCGTCCCTCAGATCTTTCAGTGATGCATTCATCAGCCTGATCTTCAGGCGTGTCCCCGTTTCGGAGTTCATGACTAGGTAGTACAGTCCTCTCCATGAACCCTCTAACTTTTGAAACTCGCTGTGGCGCAGGATCTCGTTAATCTGTGCCGTGAGCAGTTCGTCTATCTCTTTGATTCTGCGTGTTAGGAACGATATGATCCCAGCTTCATCGGGCTTATCGTCGATACTCAGGAGCTCATTCACCATCTCTGTAAGCAACTGGACTGCGCTGTCCTCCTGCTCAGGGTATCTGGCCATCTTGTTCTCGTGCAGGAGAATGTCCAGAATGCTGGCTTCCTCTGGTATGATAATTATTTCGTCAGCCATTGTCGTATCTCCTCGCTATGTTTCGCTCTGCTCTTCGGAGGCAGGTGCAGCTTCTCCTCCAGCTCTGTCCTCGAGTTCCTTCTTCAGCTTCTGAATGCTATCCTTGCTCCTCATTATCTGGGTTAGCAGTGTTTCGAGGCTGTCATTCCCATCCATCTTCGCTATGAGGTTCTTGAAGCTGTTCCTCTTGTCATACAGGACTTTGAGGGATGGAACATTCTTAGCCAGGCGCTGAGGTTCGAAGTCTGTCATGTCTTTGAAGTGCAGTTCTATACTGGTTTCGGGCGTCTCATCGGATAGACGGTTGGCAAGCCTCAGCACGAGTCTTGGACTTATTATCGCCATGATCTCGTTGAAGTTGTCCCTGTCTATTTCCACGAATTTACGCTTCATCAGCTTGGGTAGTGGATTCTCTGGGTTACCAGACAGATCCGCTAGAACGGCAACTACGAACGGCAACTCCCGCTTCTCGATGGCGTCTCCAATTTCGACGTCATATGTTATGTGTACTCTCGGCCTTCTTATGCGATCAAGAGTGTGCTGTCTACTCTCTGCCATATTGTTCCTTCGATCTGCCTATCCGATGCTGCAGCATCATTATCTACCCGCTCTTATACAGACTAAAATAAAATTACTTAAAATTTAGTTAATTTTGCATAATATTTTTTACCGGCCATCATAATTTGTGTTGCCATATGGCAATCATGCCATAGTGGGGTTGACATAACGCCTGCATTTCCACTGTGTTACGCACCTGTGTACCCCCCTCCAAGCAACCGTTCACAAAAACATGCTATCATGCATAATTTTACGTACTGCCTTACGATCTCTCCAGCTCTACAGGTGAGTGTCATGTGGTCTGCAAACGCATCCAGTCCACCGGAAACCGTGTTTGTCGCGAACTCAGCTTCGTCCATATCACCAATTAATGCTATGACTCCCGACGTTATCCCAATCAGAGGCGCTAGTATTTTTGCCCCAGATAGTATCCAGCTCCCTACCCCATGGCAACAGCTCCTTTCACCATCATCGACCAGCGCACGAAGCCTTCTAACGATGCTACGATCTCCGGCTTGAATTGTAAGCTCTTCACTATCTATGTACCTCAGGACTTCTCTTGCCACGGTGCCGAGTCGCTCATTATCCGTGTTCCCGATGCTTGTATGCATAGCGGCAAGGCTAAGCCTTTCTCCTGTACCCTCATTAAGCGCATTCAAGTCATTTAAGATTGGTTTCCCAGCGCTATGTTCTAGATAAGTGCCAATGCCACTGGCTATCGATTTCAGGATATACAATCCAAGCAGGGCGTACCCATACTGCGTTTCAGGATATTTAACGCTGAAGTACTTTATAACGGCGCACGATGTTGCAGTTAGCACCTGAAACAAGTACGTAGCATCTCTTGCGCATGATGGATCCTGCATCAGCCCATCTAGACGGGTCTCAGGATTAACTTGATTGAGTGCATTGGATACGGCAGCCTTTCCTGGCCCTAATGCAGCGGAACTCTGGTTTAGATCTGTTATGAGCGCGGCTAGCCCCGTACCAGCACTATATCCACCAACTCTCTCTCCTATATCACTCGGTTCATTCTGATCCGCTCCGTGTGATGTAGTTATGCAGCAGGTCGCCAGCGCTCCAAGCATCATCACAAAGAGTTGCATACGACGCGATAACGCGGTCATTTTTATTATTAAACTCGACATCATTTCTTCCATATATAAGTAATCCTATGACGAACATGATACTACAGAAAAATAAATAAAATATTAATTTGCTAAAATTTTTATGCTAGATGAATGAAATTATCTTTATGCAATCCTAAGCCAGGCCGCTTTTCCTCATCCTGGGACTGCTACATGTACCATGGCCTAAGCATGAGAAATTTTCCTAACGGAGAAGATTATTTTTGAGGGGGGCAAAAGAAAGGCTTACTCAGATAGCGCTTCTATTCCCGGTAAATTATAGCCGGAGACGAATTCTAAGAATGCCCCTCCTGCCGTTGAAGTGAAGGTCATATTATGTTTAAGGTCGCCAACTGATGCTACGGTTTCTCCACCGCCTATGACTGAGATCAGGCCATTAGCTTTAGTCTCGTGAGCTATCAGGTTTGCTATCTCTCGTGAGCCAGCTCCGAAGTTCGCAAACTCAAATGCCCCAATAGCACCGTTCCAAAGGAGAGTTTTGGAGCCCCTGATAATACCGGATATCTTAGCCACAGACTTCTCTCCGATGTCGAAGCAGGCAAACTTATCCGGGATCTGCGTGATGTCGTAATTAGCTCCATCATGGTTGATGTCTACCGATGCTACAAAATCGTCTGGAAGCACGATCTCCGCCTTCGACTCCTCGATGATCTGATTCGCCACGCTAAAGTAATCCCTCTCCACGAGCGAGCCTTTCATATCGATTCCCTGAGCAGCGAGGAATGTGTTGGCCATAGCCCCCACTATCACAAGGTAGTCTGCCCTTTGCGAGATCTGCTGCAGAACGTCGATCTTAGACGATACCTTCGAGCCGCCGACAACAGCGGTGAACGGATGTCTGATGTCTTTTGTAACCATCGATATCCCATCGATTTCCCTTTTCATCGAGTGCCCTGCGAATGATGGGAGGTACTTGGTTATCGCACACACTGAGGCATGCTTTCTGTGAGAGACAGAGAATGCATCATTGATGTAGACATCGCTAAACCGTGAAAGGGCTTCTGCGAATTCCGGATCATTCTTCGTTTCACCATCGTAGAATCTCAGGTTCTCCAGCATGGTGATTCTGGATTTTATGGCTGATAGATCTGCATCGAACACAGAGCCATCGAAGAAATGTACATCCTCTCCTAGGACGGACGATACCTTATCCACGATTCTCCTTAGGGAGTATTTCGGGTCGGCTACATCCTCTGGGGAGGGCCTCTTGTAATGTGAGATCAGTACGACATCTAGTCCCATGCTTAGGATATCTCGTACCGTATCTCTAATAGCGTAGACCCTTGTTAAATCCTCAACATCAGATGGGAGGTTTAAGTCGGCCCTCACGACGCAGCGGCTAACCCCTGAGTTCTGACTCGCGTACTTTCTAAAGTCTTCAAAATTCCTAACCATCATATCTCCATGGTATTTTCTGTTAGCCAAGCAAGCGCAACACTATCATCTTTGAAGCTATCACTAAGCTTCTCGTACGTGTGTTTATGGTACAGGTTCAGCCACTCAAGCTCCTGCCGGCTCAGCATTTCTTTGTCAATTAGCTTCCTGCAAAATGGGATAAGATTCAAGGTCCTAAACTCCACATATCCGGGATGCTCAGGGGACTCAGTTGTCGCTAGCATGTTCTCGAGCCGCACCCCAAAATCTGACATATATATTCCAGGTTCGATCGTGACGATCATATTGCTAGTAATGCGGTCATTGGAATTCTGTGAGATGCTTGGGCGCTCATGCACATTACCGAAGCTACCGATTCCATGTCCAGTTCCGAATGCATAATCAGACCCTCTACTCCAGATCACGAACCTGGCAATTGTATCCAAAAGCGACGCCTTCGTCCCATCCTGGAACTTCGCCATCGAAAAGGTGATGACAGATCTTAGGACAGTCGTGTAGATATTGATCAGCTCTTGATCAGGGGAGGAGCCTCTGTAGACTACCCTCGTCATATCCGTAGTAGCATTGACGAAGTGCGCTCCTGCATCGAGCAGGAATAGCCCATCTGAATTAATATCAGTGTTGTGCAGGGCTTTGGGATTGAAGTGCACAACAGTGGTGTCTCTACCAAATGCCGATATCGCATTGAAGCTCAAGTCGATGAATGTCTCATTCCTGCGTAGCTCCCTTTCTAGGATGTCGATGACTCCAATCTCTGTTGTGCTATCACAAGTCTCTGCGTACGATAGCGCCTTGATGAAGGCTACTGATGTCAGCTCCGCCGCGGCACTCATATTCGATATCTCCACGTCGTTCTTGATGGATTCGAACAGAGAGATGTTGCCTTTAGACTGCTGGACGCTGAAGCCGTGCTTTTGCAGGATGAGCGGGAAATACAGCGGGACAGTCGGGAAGTTGCAGTTCACAACAGTCTTCCGTGAGGAGTGCATTACCTCCTCAAATTGATCGAGTCTTACGACATCAAAACCTGCATCCTTATCGAGTGGGACCTCCAGCTCAAGGTCGCAGAATACAATGGGTTTGGCGGAGTCACTGATATAAGCAATGCAGTTTGGAAGGACGCATTTGTCGTGTGTTGGCTTCCTTAGCCTCATCCCGAAACACCATCCATTTATTGATTTCTCTGTGATCAGCATCGCCTCACCATGAGATAATGTACCTCTAATTCGATTGATGCGATTCCTCCTAGCCTCACCGGTATGGACTTCATCTAAGATGAACAGC
>JAIRZU010000066.1 GCA_031267075.1 Holosporales bacterium | reverse complement strand
CTAATAGGTGCTCTGTTCTTCTGTGAACCACACATCGCGAGTAGTGATGTTGCTGGTGGGGTTTCATCACTGGCCGCTGGTTTCAAGACTGGGTATCAAACGATGGACTTGCTCGCTGGCTTCATGATGTCGTCCTCGATATTCCTATTCATAAAAAACGCACTGCCGGAGAAGGAGAGAGAGAACAGAAATATGATAATAAAGTTCTACGGGTATGCATGTGCGATAGGTGGGCTAGCCCTAGCCATCGTGTACTCCGGACTCGTCTTTGCGAGTGCAAAGTGCTCAGCATTACTGGCCGACGTGCCAGCTGAGGAGCTATTCACAAAAGCCGCTGAGATCTCGATGGGCTCGTACGCATCATGGTTTGTAGCGATAGTGATGGCTGTCTGCTGCTTGGCTACCAACGTTATCCTGACCTCCGTCTTCACGGACTATGTTAACAACACCATCCTCAGAGGTAAGATCGATAGGAGAATCACGCTGGTTGTCGTTGGGGTTCTGTCGTTCATGATGTCACTCCTGGGCTTCTCCGGTATATGCTCATTCCTAGGAATGATCCTTGAGAAAGTGTACCCGCTACTCATAGTGTTCGTCATCATAAGGATCGCCCACCACTACATCTCAGGAGCAAGGTGGAAGCAGTAGCCTCACTCGTCTCTTCACAGAAACCTCACCGTGTAGTGGGTGTTTCTGTGGAACGGAGGGAACAAGATGAAGACTAGTTTTGACAGGGCTGCAAAAACCTACGATGAGAACGCTATCGTCCAGGCGCTGTCATCTGATTATCTGGCTGGACTCTGTTCCAAGCTTGTTAGGTCTGTCGATCCTCCACCTATTACCGTACTTGACGCTGGTTGCGGAACTGGCCTTACCTCGCTTGCCTTAAGGAGATTCTTCCCAAGCATAGACATCACGCTATGTGACATTTCAGAAAGGATGATAGCAGCTGCGGAAGCGAAAATCGGAAACTGCAAGTGCATCGTACATGATATGGAAACCTATGAGTTTGAAGACCATTATGACTTGGTGATATCAAACTTAGCTATGCAGTGGCTAGAGGATTTTGAGGCATTCCTAGAGAAGGTAATGCAAAGGTGTGAGTATCTTGCATTTTCAGTTCCAACGCACGAAAGCTTCCTGGACTATAAAAGGTTGTTTTCCGAAAGTGGAATCGATATCCTGGCAATCGAGTGCATGGTCCAGGAGGCAGTCATAGATGCTGCAATGCGACATGGGACCTTGGTATGTTCACACCATCGCAGTTACAGCCTCCACTTCAGTAAGGCTCTGTTCGCGGCGAAGCACTTCAAAAACATCGGAGCAGGCACCCCGCGACAACAGCGAATGCAATCTAAAATATCCGCCGTGCTAGCATCAGCTAAAGAGGAAATTTGCCTGAACTATGAGGTGCTTTTCGTGATCCTAAAGCGTGCAGCATAATGGATAGACTTCTTTCAAAACCTCCAGAATCAGAACTTATCAAGATCCCCACCCTCAACAACGCCCCAACGAAATGCAACAGATATCCATCCTCATAGAAAATATAAATCCTCCTACCCATCTTATCCACAGCATATTTCGCTTGCTCCTTCATTTGTTAACGTTTTTTCAATCTTTTTATGATATGCTAAGGCTATGCCGTTGCATAGGCGCGAGTGGTGAGAGAGACGGTTCCCCACAGAGGTGGGCGGGGGTTAGGGATGGCACCTAGGGTAGCACAAAAAAGTTAAAAAACCGTTAATTTCGTAAAATAAGTTTTCGGCAGGTTTTCCGCTAACTCCAGCATGGCCTTCAGAATCAGAATCTCTAGGGGCGCCAGCTGAGTAACTCGAGCACCGGATTAACGCAGGAAGAAACTGATTATGGAGGTTTTGAAAGAGGTCTAATGAATATCTTTATCACTGGCACAGATACAGACGTTGGGAAAACAGTTGTAGCAGCGTGGATTTGTAAGCACACTGGAGCTAGCTATTGGAAGCCAATTCAGACTGGCTGTGAGTTCGATAGCGATAAGGCAACTGTAGCTCGTCTATCCGGAACAACCAACGTATTGGATGAGGTGTATAAATTGAAGGCGCCACTCTCTCCGTATGATGCCGCTAATCTCGAGGGCATCCAGATTGACAAGGCTAAGCTTTTGGATAGGGTTCCTGACAAAACGGTTATCGAAGGGGCTGGAGGAATACTGGTTCCGATCTACGAAAGCTTCCTCATGATGGACCTTGCTAAAATGACTGGCTCTAAAGTCCTGATCGTTGCAAGGTCAAAGCTCGGCTTCTTAAATCACATACTCCTGACTGCTAAAATTCTGGAGCATGAAAATATCCCTGTGATTGGGATAGTGCTGATTGGAAGCACAGATGATTCCACCATACGAACCATAGAAGCATTCTCGAAAATCAAGGTGTTGTCGGTCCTGCCAATCGCAGAGGATGTCTGTGAGTTAATCGATCAAACCCCACTTCCGGGAGAAATTGCAAGGGTCATACAATGAAGATCTGGCACCCGTTTACACAGGAAAAAACAGAAGCCCTCCCGATTAAAATTGCAGAGGGCAAGGGGCAGTATCTGTTTGATGATCAGGGCAACAGGTACATCGACATGGTCTCCAGCTGGTGGGTCAACATCCTTGGGCACTCCAATGAGGAAATTGCCGATGCAATTCATCATCAGGCAAAGGTTTTGGAACACGTCATTTTTGCTGGCTTCACGCATGCCCCTGCAGAAGAGCTGTGCTCAAGACTCTATAACCTTCTCCCCCCTAGCCTGGAGTATTTTTTCTTTTCGGATAACGGGTCAACTGCCGTCGAGGTCGCCTTAAAAATGGCCTATCAGTATTTTAAGAACGTCGGAGAAACCGGGAGAAACATATACATAAATCTTGAGGGAGGGTACCATGGTGACACATTAGGTGCGATGTCTGCCGCCGGCTCCAGCTCCCAATATCACTCAACTTTTTCAGAGTTCTTCTTCCGCACATTCTCCATAGATTTTCCGGATGATTGCGAATCTGAAGAGAGAGCTCTCGAGAAATTACGTGAGTTTCTGAAAGGCAATGGACAGCATGTCTGTGCCTTGATAATCGAACCATTGATCCAAGGGGCTGCTGGCATGAGAGTGTACAGCCACCAGTTCCTAGAGCAAATTGTGCGGGAGGTAAGGAGGCACGGCATCATAGTAATCTTCGATGAGGTTATGACTGGCTTTTATAGGACTGGCACGATGTTTGCAATGGATCAGTGCTCTGAGAAACCTGACATGATCTGTCTATCGAAGGCTATTACTGGAGGGTTCCTGCCACTCGCCCTAACGGTAACTAACAAAAGAATTTATGATGCCTTCTTTTCAGATGATCCGTGCAAGACATTCACACATGGGCATTCGTATACTGCGAACCCTATTAGCTGCGCCGCCGCCTGCAAAACCCTAGAAATCCTGCAGCGCCCAGAGACTCAACTAAGCATAAGGCAGATCTCGGAAACCCACATTGAGTATCTCCCGCAGCTGAGCCATGCTATCAATAGGAGGAGCATCGGGACTATCGCGGCATTTGACGTACCCACTCCCCAGCTAGCTCAGTGCATCAAGGAGAAGATGATTAGGAGTGGAATTATCATTAGGCCGATAGGTTCGAGCATTTACCTAATTCCGCCTTACTGTATAACGAGGGGGGATCTGGAATGGGTATACATGGAGTTGGTAGCTTTTCCGGAGTTCTAATCCCACGTCAGGTTGAATTCGTTGGACTTCTCGTACTGGTGGTCGTCTGGATCCATCCCCAGGTCGTAGCTCTGGTCATCCGGTGGGAGAGCGGGAGGTTGGTCGTCACCCCGTGCCGTGATTCTCGGTATGATGCCAGGGTCTGGACCTGCGTCACCGAGTAGGCCGCCAGGTTGGGACATGCCAGATTGGGTTAGAATCGACTGAATAATAACTCGGCGTTGCTTACGGTGACGCCTGAGCGGCAGCGAGTCTCTACGCGTAACGTATTCGGCCGTGATCCACTGGATAGTTGGGTTCGTGATTCCATGGAGGTGACAGTAGAGCTGGAAGGCCATGATGGTGACGCTCCTGAATGCGATGCGGCTGATCGGGTAGTCAGGGCTATCCATAGATCGGAACCACTGCAGCTTCTTGAGCCCGCTCTGCTTTCCGTGCGTAGCATAGAGATCGCGGGCGAAGTAGTTGACTACGGTTCGTTGTGGGGCGCCTTCATGGCTGAACGCTTCAGCGATGGTTTGCTCAACGAGAGCGGCTTCGCTTCCCCGTGGGGGCATACCACGGCTCCCGCTCGCGTAGGGCACTATCAGTATCGCAGCTGCTATGAGAGTTATCTTCCTGTTTATTCCCGGCATATCGTCGTTTCCTACCCTTACTAAGATGTAATAATTTTTGTGTATCGGCCCGTTACTAGATGGCTCCTGTAACACATAGTGCTACCGTTAATCCGATTAGCTTGCTTTTCATGTTTTCCTTTATCAAGGGTGCAGTGGCACAGCTATTGCGCCACCACAGTCATCAGCCTATAAATTCAGAGCTCGTATTAACGCGATTGCCGGCTCTAATTTTTGGCGCTCATCTTGCGACCACTCATTTTCGAAAGCAGTGATTGTCTCTTTGACAGCATTCAGTTTCCCCTTAGGATCGCCCTCTCCTACTTGTACAGCCCGCTCTTCGCATACCGCATCTTCATCGACCCCCGTGCTTGCAGAGTTACCAGTGCACGCATCGATCGCAGCAGTTATCACATCCAGCAGCTCAGACGCACCTTTAAGTACCGTCTTGATTGAGTTTACGCGATCTTTGAAACTACTAAGTGCATTCTTTGCTTGCTCAAAAGAGAAGTCTCGCCCAGTAACATCACCATCTGCTTCAATCCGAACTGGCTCCAAACCAGAAGCAGCAAGCTGCCCTACCTCATCATGATTTTCAAGTTCTTGAAGTTCACCACAGAATGTATCTCCAGCTCCGGCAGCCGCGTACAGCGACACCAAAGCACAAGCCCTCAGGGCGCCTTTAGTTAAATTAAACATATCCATAAATGCCTCTCGCATCCTCGACCATTAGGTTCAGTATACCCCATGCTTAAGGAGCAAGGCAAACTATTTTTACGCCCAATGGAAATCGACCATACCAATCGTACGCATCCACCAACCTCCTGATATGTGGTACAGTATGCAGTTGTTATAGCGTATCGTGTAGGATCTGATTGGTGATTGCTAAGCTCAAAGGAGTGGTTGATTCGATCACGGACGATTCAATTATCGTAGACGTCAACGGTGTTGGATATGCGGTTTTCGTCTCTGATAGGGCGAGGGATTCGGTCAGCGTCGGCATACCAATTTCACTGGTGATTTTGCACGTATTCAAGCAGGATACGCAGTACCTATGTGGGTTCTTGAACAACAGTGAGAAGAAGGTGTTTGAGGTATTACTCGCCGTGCATGGTGTCGGGATTAGATTGGCGATGGCGATACTCTCTCATCTTACAACAGAGGAATTTGCAACTGCTGTTGCTACTCAGGATCCGGCGTTGCTTTATAAGGCTGGAGGAGTTGGCAGAAAGACAGCCGAAAGAATCTTGCTAGAGCTCAAGGATAAGAACATAGGTCAGATCGAGGGGATTGCGAACCTCAACAATGCTAATGTGAGCGATGTGATGCTTGGGCTTCTGAGTCTGGGGTATAGCAAGAGTAAGGTAAGTAAGGTAGTGACGGAGGTGGTGCAGCAAGTCGGGAGCTCAGCCTCAACTGATATCATAATCATAGAATGCATCAAGAAAATGGGATAGCTGCTGCGAGTGGTATGGTGGCCCTCCTTCCAAGCCCCTCTCAACATCCCCACGAAATGCAACAGATATCTACCACCATAGAAAATATAAAGAGAGTTTTCAGCCAAAGATAGATGAAGCGTCATCACTCAACTTAATCCAGCCATCATATTCAGCAACAATGCACCACAGCTAGAGCATCCGTTCTAACATCTGTTTTGAATGGCTGACTGCCTTCGTTCTCCGTGTCATACGTCCCAGATAGTGTCTTGTGTTGCTGTTGTTTGGGATTGACAACTAACTACATATTTTTCTAGCATTGAATCGGTGTAACACGAGCAGAACACTAAGCCTCAGCATTTCCAGGCTTTTGCTGTAACATTTGGTCTTCCTCTGCAACCTTG
>JAIRZU010000051.1 GCA_031267075.1 Holosporales bacterium | reverse complement strand
TCTCATCCGTTAACCATTTTTTAACCCTTCACATGCTAACCTACTTATAGAAATCTTTATCCTCTAAGGGGAGGAAAACATGAAAAGCAAATTGGTAGGTTTAACGGTAGCACTATGTGTTACAGGCATGGCAAATGTACACGGAGCCCGCAGAGTTCTAGAGAGAGAGAGAGTCCTGTAGTTGAGAGAACTGGAGGAGGGGATGATCCTGTACCGGTTGGGGGTACTGGGATATATCGTGAGATAAACGAACTCAAACATGTAGCAGCAACCCTAGCTACGGCTGTGAGCACACTTCAGAGTACACTGAATGAACTACAGGCGAGCATGGGACAGCCAGCTGAAGGTGGAGAGAATCCAGTACAGGCAGGCGGGCTTTACGAACGGCTTGAAGCTATCGAGAGGAGGCTCGTGCAACACGACGATCTAATTGGGCGTCCAGCTGCTGTCTACCCAGACTGGCACCAGAATACCATTGATACCGGACTGTACCGACTGAATGTGGCGACAGAGGCCAGAGATAAGGTATACAGAGAGGCACTACCTTACACCGAAGCCTATCGCAATAACCCGTTACTCAATGCAACCATGTGCATGATGTATTACAGGAGAACGTATGGAGACCTGCGTAGTACCAACAGCACCAACTTTATCGTGTCAAATCCACCGAACGTGTTGGGATGGCCAGTCGAAGCAATAACCTTAGGAGAAATTCTTTCGAGTAGCACGACGGAGTACCAATGGGCGTACCTCTGCCTTGAAGAAGCAGGCACTGCCAGACATACCTTCATCATGAATGACGGTACCGTGCTAGCTGGTAGTGCAGCAACTGCCAGACTGAGAGAAGCACTCATCTCAGTGCAAGAGTCGACCACACCGCCAACCAACAAAACTAGTCTGATGGCAGCCTATGGGAAATATGTGCCTACACTCGACGATGCGTACGTGATGCAGAATACGTATCCACACGCGATGCGACAAGCAGATCCTACGACTATGAGAATAATAGATGACACTCGGAGCGGCACGGCCGGAGGTCCATCCCCATCGTACGAGTCCCTGCGCATTCAGCTTGAGCTCCTTTGGGAGAAGAAGACGTAGAAGAGTCATAGATCTGGAGCTTGCATGGGCTGGATGGATGTGCGATACTGCCAGCTCATTGATATCGTTTCCTTGAGGTCATTCTTATGATGATAATACGGCTTGTTATGGTGTTTCTTGTTGCGTGCGGCTGTGAGGTCACTAGGGATACCCGTAAGGAAAATATCGAGGCTAGCAACTGGAAGGAGGTTGAGAGAATCGTCGATGAGAGAGTTGGTACCAGCAAGGAGGGGGTGCTGTTTTTTGTCGATGTCGATAATGTCTTAACCTTCACGGATCACCCATGTACGTACCCCAATAACGTCAAGGAGCACTGTGGTTCCTTCAAGGGGAAATCAGCGCAGGAGATAAATGATGCATGGGGTAGGGTCTTCATGAACAACCCACAAAAGACAATCGACGGTTTCGCTCCAGTGCTTATCCGAGACTGGCAGACGAAGGGAGGCAAGGTCCTCGGGCTCACCTCGCTAGTCGCCGGGGAAGATAATACAGTCTTCTTGAGGCGTGCCTGGAATTTGCAATCCACATTTGGAGTACTACCATCATACGAGCTACTCCACAAAGTAGTCCCTGGTCACCTAGTGCTTTCCCTAGCCTGCGCTACAACGAATGGCGATAAGGTTAGTAAGGGAGTCGCCATATGCGAAATCCTACCACTCCTTAAGAGTAAGCCAAAAGCCATCGTCTTCATAGATGATAGCGAGAAGAACTTGGAAAGCGCCAGAAAGGAAATCCCGGGCGATTATCACGTCATCACGATCCACTACACAGGATACAAAACGCAGATCCCCCAAGCCCAGGTAACGAGAGAGCAGTTTGAGGATTTCTGGAAACAGTATTTTCCGCCTCAAAAATAATTGACAATGAACGCCCTAAAGGCTATCTATACAACAAATACTATCGAGGCAATTAACCGTCAAATTAGGAAAATAATCAAGACAAAGGGGTGGCCAAATGATGAGGCAGTTTTTAAGTTGGTATTTTTGGCGTTGCAAAATGCCCAGAAAAAATGGACAATGCCAATAAGAGAGTGGAAAGTGGCTCTGAACCAGTTCTACATCCTCTTTGGTGAGTTTACACAGTAGGTTTGGTGGACTCCTGCTTTTAGCCGCTGAGTTGTTGTTTTGCGGCAAATACTAGCTGTTGAAGGTTATCCTGCCCAGCCGCCCTGTTGAAAAAGATTCAAAATTGGACGACAATGTATCCATCATGTAGGGTGGTGAGCACCACAATGAAACACATTGCTAGTTCGCTAGGATGGTAGTATCGTTGCTGAGTTAAAGCTTGTCAGCTGAATAGTCATGAAAAAGAAGAGGTTTGTAGTCGTTGGTGCGACAGGCCGAGTCGGGAGGGAGATGCTGTCCATCCTACTAGAGCACGGTGTTAGTAGCGATAATGTTACAGCGATTGCATCTCCTAGATCTGCTGGAACAGAGATCATGTATGGCGCCACTTCACTTGTCGTCTCCACACTCGATGAAGTCGATTTCCAGCAGTTTGATATTGCGCTCTTTTCAGCTGGGAGAGATGTTGCTGCAAGGTACGCTCCGATAGCCTCCTCTGCCGGATGCACAGTAGTTGACAATTCATCATGTTTCAGGAACGATGACGACATCGCCCTCGTAGTTCCAGAGATCAATCTAGAAGATATTCAAAGGGCCAAGAACAAGAGGATAATTGCAAATCCGAACTGTTCCACTATCCAGGCGGTTATGGTTTTGAAGCCGCTTCACGACGCGTTTGGGCTGAAGGAGCTTGTGATGTCAACATACCAGGCAACGTCTGGAGCGGGCCAGAGGGCGGTAGATGAACTGCTGGAACAGAGCCGTGATGTGCTTGCTGGAAAGGAAGCGTATCCAAGGCATTTCAAGCGGCAGATAGCATTTAACGTAATCCCGCAGATTGATGATTTCTCTGATTCTGGATACACGAAGGAGGAGCTCAAAATGATGAATGAAACCAGGAAGATTCTGGGGGTGAGTGATATAGATATAACGGCAACTTGCGTGCGGGTTCCGGTGATGGTCGGTCACGCTGTCTCTGTCTTCGCCAGATTCGTAGATGATGTGGATCTTGATAAGGCCATCGGAGTGATCAGCGAATTTAATGGGGTTAAGGTTGTGGATGATAACGCAACGTACAGGTATGCAACGCCGCTAGATGTCGCTGGCGCAGATGATGTTTTCGTTAGCAGGCTGAGGAAGCATCCTACATTTAAGAACGCTATCAGCTTCTGGTGTGTGTGTGATAATCTCAGGAAGGGAGCTGCACTAAATGCAGTTCAGATTGCCGCCAAGCTAGATGATCTTTGAGGAGGCAGGTCCGGCTGTTCTTCCCTGCTGTTCATCGGATTGGGCTCTCCGCACCTCTGCTGCTCGCTCTTGCAGTGTGGTTGGCGCTCTGTCCTCTTGCCGCTGCCTTTCTTCGATTTGCGCTTCGAGGTCCTCCTTTATCTTTCTGATTGCCACTCTGGCCTTGAATTGGAGTCCGGCTCTCCTGAGGTTGTCACGCTGTAGCAGGTGGTTTGCTATGAGGCTGCTAGCTTGCTCGAGCTGTGCTGTCGGCCACGCTGCGATTTTGTTGTCCCTGCGGGTTGGCTCGCCGTATATCCATTATGATGTGCCCCAGCCTGATATCTGCGGTTCGCGCTACAGCCGGCGGTATTCTCCTCACTGCTTTGAAAAGTGCGCCGGTCGCATCTGCGTTCTGGGCTTCAGCACTAGCTAGCCAGCCTTGGTCCGCGCTGACGACGTGAGCTAGTTCAGCTACCGGCCTTCGAGGTTGGGCGGGCGGGGCCCTATTCGCTTGAGGTCGTGGACCGGTGTTTGTAGGCTGGGGAGGTTGAGGGGCATTGGCACGCGCATGGACCTGGTGGATTACCATTGGGGGGTAACCTAGGGCAGGAGCCCTACTGCTGCTCACAGGAATTTCCTTCTCATTGGTGGGGGCCGACGCAGGATCGGTATTCAGTTGATGCTTCTGATCCTTCCTCCTCGCATAGCTCTGCCGCATTATACCAGGGCTGCCTCACGATTTTTTGTAAGCAACAAATATGCTAAAACAGCAGCGAGCATTGCTGTTTTGGTTTGTGATGGTGGAGATAGATATTGCAGATAGCTTTTGGGATGAGGCATTTACTTTACTAGTTGATGAACGCATGCCGCAAGTTGTCCAACAGTTCCCCATACTGAAAGTGATACAGCAACAATAGCGACAACTCAACCATTTCAATGCTTCTCGATGCTATCTTACTCCTCCTCCTAAACCTTCCTATGTAATGTCTTGTGTTACTATTATCCTGCTCTATAGGGTAAGTAAGGTCCTTCCCTGTAAACAATTGGTACTCTGGTATAAGTTGATGGTATGCCTCATAGTCATCTGTTACAAACTCCCTCCCCTCTATCCCTATATCATCTAGAAACTTCCCTAGTGTTTCCTTATCGAGACATTTACTTATCTAGTTGATTAGCGTAAATTTCCACACCGTCTAATGCTTGGGAAGCGCTCAAAACCAGCGTACAACGTCACTGTGGTTGGTACTTGGACAAGCTTCATCAACTAGTAAAGTAAATGTCTCAAAGACCTAACCAACTTCCTCTCATGTCCTCCTGTTGGTTCAAGGATTACACTGGGATTCTCAAGACTTTTGCATCTTAAAACAAACTCACTAATCCCCTCAGTATCATTCCCAAATCTACAATGTCTCCCATCTAAGAACACATCAAGACTCCTCTTGCCTATATCACACCCTATAACGTTCATCATAAATCACCCTCATATCCGAGCCTGCTCTACCAACCGTACGATTATCGATGATTCATAGGCTTCTGACTGCAAAACGAATCTATCATTCAAAAGATCTATCGTTCAGCCTATGAACCCTCCAAGGGAGAACTGTACATGCTCTCCTGGAGCTCGATGCAACTCTACCATGAGTCACCCCCTCATTGTACTGGGGGAAGATATATGAGAGGTCTAGCAAAAGCCAACTTGTATCGTGGGCAATTGTCTGGTAGCCTCGCCTCAAGCGCATCAGTGCACGGTAACAGGTTCTTTAGCATGCTCCGAGGAAGCGCTCTGGATGTAACATCTTCATGCTTTGTCTTTGCATCGGCTGGTTCCGGGAAGACGAGTACATTAGTTGATCGCTACGTGAAGTCCGTATTCTGCGGCTTGCACCCAAGCGAGATCCTATGCCTAACCTTCACCAATGCAGCTGTTCTGGAGATGAGCACCAGGATGTCGAGGATCCTAGAATCACTGTATCTGAACGAAAGTAATTTTGTAGAAACCTACCTGAGAGACCACCTCGACCTGGGCACCATCTCTGAGAGTGACATCACAAACGCAGCTTCAATGTTCTTCAAATTTCAGGACAACCTCTCCAATATCAGGATAGTAACGATTCACTCGCTTTGTCAAGAGCTTCTACAACAATTCCCTCTGGAGGCCGGAATCTCACCGAACTACGAGATAATAGATGAGTGCGACGCAGCCATCATCCTGCAGCAAGCTAAGCGAAACGCCATTCAGAAATTACTCCATAGAGATGACCTCTGGCATGGGCTATCCAGCTCAATGTCGACGTACTCCTTCGAGGAGCTAGTAGAAAAGGTGTATCAGCTCTCTTCAAACTTTCGTGAGTTTTTCAGTGGATACCAATACCAGGATGCCGATGCATACAGGGCTGTGTTGAATAGTATCTTCCGCCCGAAGCCACATCTGGAATTTTCAGAGGAGCAGATGGCATTTCTGAATGAGGAGGGGCTTGGTAATCAACCAGATCTAACCTCACACTTCCTGACTGCTGCAGGTACGATTCGCATGAGATTACCATTTAAAAATAAGACAATGGCTAGCTCCGTCGCTCATACGATTTTCGAAAATTCTCAGAACCTGAAAAAGAGGAATTTCATAGAAAGGAGTTGCGGATTCATCGATGCAGCTAAGATCATTCTCGACGAGTACCAGAACCTCAAGGCCGCGCAGAATGTCCTGGATTTCTCGGACGTCCTGTACAAAACAAAATACCTCATGACGCAGAGCTGTGCCAAGGAATTCGTACTGTCCAACGTATGCAGCGGCATCAAATCGATCATGGTAGATGAGGCGCAGGACCTGAGTACGGTCCAGTGGGAGCTGGTTTCTCTTTTCGCGAGTGATGTGTTTGCTGACGCCGGCAGCCGCAGCTCCATCATGGTGGTTGGCGATACGAAGCAGTCGATCTACCGGTTCCAGGGCGCCCACTACAAAATGCTTTCTGACTTCTACGATGGCTGCAAAGATTCTCTCTCAAAACTTGGGAAGCCGTGCAAAACCGATTATCTCAATATGAACTACCGTACTGTTCCAGAGATCCTTGCTGTGGTTGATCGCGTCTTTGAACATATCAATGCGAAGTTTGATCTTGACCTGGGCTCGATACCATACAAGAAGCATGTGGCCGCCAGGCGCTGCGACGATCCACCTCCTGAGCTGAGTAAGGCATTTGAAATGGTCGACATCTCAGAGGCAGAGGACAAAGCAAAAAAGATTGCTGAACATATTTATAACTCAGCCGGAATGGATATCCTGATTCTCACTAGGAGCAGAACGCAGCTCTCCAACGACGTCGTCAGCGAGTTACGCGCCCTCGGGGTGAACGTCGTATCTTCCGACAGACTCGCGCTAAACGAATGCCTACTAGTCATGGACATACTGGCGCTCGCCGACATCTGCATAAATACTGAAGCTAGTGATTATGCCGTTGCATGTGTGCTAAAAAGCCCCTACTTCTTCGATGTTCCAATGACTGATGATGATCTGTATGAGATATGCTACGGCAGAATAACCTCGGTTCTCGACAGGTTGCGCACGTTTGATCATGACAAGTATGCGTACCTGAGCGAGGTCATTAGCCGTTCCAAACATAACGATCTGCTGGGGTTTTTCTACGGCATTGTTATGGACGTAAAGCGGCCGTCAACCAGGGACTCAGAAGTCATCTCAGCATTCATAGACGAGGTAATGCGCTTCATGGAAACTAGCCCCGGCCACCTCCAGGAGTTCCTCTCATACTTTCGTGAGCGCGAGAAGCAGATTGCAAACACAGACAGCATCAGGAACACCGTCAGGCTGTCGACGATTCACGGAGCAAAGGGCCTCGAGGCAGACTCGGTATTCCTACTAGATTTCAACCTCGAAGCCGACAAGGCAAAGACCAAAATTGTGTTCACAAACTACGGAAAAGCAAGCGAACGGCAGGTACGGCTATGCATCATAAAACCTCCAAAGCGTGAGTCGTTTGAGGAGCTTGATGCCGTTATGGAGGCCGAGTATATGGAGGAGAGGAATGAGCTAGTAAGGCTACTATATGTCGCAATGACTAGGGCAAGGGATAGCCTCTGCATCTTCGGAGAACCAAGCGGCAAGAGCGCCTACAGCATGATAAAGGAGGCTATCACATACCCAGTGTTGTAATGGGGATGCATCATGGAGGCTATTCAAGACTTACTCTGATGCTATACCGATCAGCGAGCGAACTTCTTTTTGCAGCCCTAACTTTGTGATGGTCTCGTACATAAGGGCCCAGTTCTCGTTCAGCCATTTGTCGCGGGGCGCCTTATGCTGGGTTAAATGTGTTGGGAAAAGCGGGATGTAAGGGTTCTGGTCAGCCAGATAAGCGGCGACTACTTCGAACTCGGTCGTTGTAAGCGGTCGCCCGAATATGCAGAGGATCTGTGCTTGCACTATCTCTGGATATTGCGGTGGGGAGTGTATCTGCCGTGTTATACCAGGGCGCCCCTGTCTCTTGATGATTTGAATTATATTGCTTCGGAGTGCGGGATTGTCTTCGATTGCCCGTCTATATTCGGTTGCATGGTTTTCAATAGACTGTACCGTGCTGGACTTGCTGTGGTGCTTGGGGGGCGGTTTGCCACGTAAACGTAGGCCGTCCTGGTCTCCGTCGAGGAGAGTTATTATTGCATTTAGCGTGCTATGCGTCGGCTCTGCTTCACCAATTTGTGCTAGGTACTCGAGCATTGTACCTTCGCTACTTCCTGGGTGGCCCCGCTCAACGGCTACAGGATTGTGTGGTGAGGGATGTAGTGCAACACCAGCGTCATGGAGAGAGCTCTGAGACAAACCTTGGATTCCAAGTCCTGGACCGAAGTGACCCCCGAGGAAGAGTCCGGTGTCCCATCCTTCCATAGCTTTCGGTGCCCCTATGCTGCACAGGAATAGCACCATTGTTTTGCTTATTCGCTTAGCCGTCGTTGCGCCACCCACTTCACTGCTGACATATGATACCAAAACCTCTTCCTGTTTGCAATATTAAATTAGCTTCCTGTAACATAAAATATCAGCATATTGGTATGCACGTGATTGGAGTTCCCATGCATCCCTGTGCTATAATTGAACGATCGTAGTGTAATCTATAACAAGGCGGGTTAATGACCCATATGTCGCTATGGCTAAGGCAAATGGATACAGGACTAGAGCCGCTTTCAAGCTCATTGAAATTCAGAAGAAGTTTGGGATCATCAAACGATCGTCAGTCGTGGTAGATCTTGGAGCTGCTCCAGGGGGGGAGAGCTCACCTTCCTCTACCTACTGCGGTGCTTTACGTACAGAACTCTAGGTTTGAGTACATTGGCATGATCACGGAGCAGATTATGATAATCAGCATCCCACCGATGAAGATGATTGTGATGGGTTGTATCATGCTAACTGCCTTCTGTGTTTTGTTGCTCAATCTCGATTTCAGCATGTCTCCACCTGATTTGAAGGCTGGCCATAAGTCGCCAGAATTTTCACCAGCCATTATTATTGATAGCTCGTGGTCATGGAATAGGTCACTCTGTTTCAGGGCTCCCGACAATGTTGTTCCGCTTTTAACGAGCGCTATGATCTTATGTATTTTGCTCGAATGCCCTATGCTGGCGATGCATTCCAGTCCTTCGATCAAGTGTATCTTTTCGCGGATCATCACTCCCATCGCATAGAAGAAACTCATAGCGAACATCTCTCGCTTTATAGTTGCTATGACCGGAATGAACTTCGTGAGTCGCTCCATTATTTCCCTGTTTTTTGAAACGTGAAACATTGCGAAGCCTGCTACGGCGAGGACGATGGTAAGGCATTCATAGTGATCGGATAATAAGCTGCTAGCCCTGATGATAATCCTTGTGATTAGTGGTAACTGCGCATTGGTATTGGCGAACAGCTCCGCGAATCTTGGTACTACAAATACGAGCCAAAATAGCATAACGCACGTGATACAGCAGAGCAGAATAACTGGATACCGCATAGCGTTCTTCACACTTTTTCTGATATCTTCCTGTGCCTCGAGGTACTCTATGATCCCGTCAAAAGCATCAACTAACTGCGATGTTTTCTCCGATATCTCCACCGTCTTTACGGTTAATTTATCAAAGCAAATATCGACTTTGGCTAGCGATGCAGAGAGTGAACATCCGGACTTAATGCTAGATATGATATACTCGACGACGGCGCATTCCTCAGAGTTTGAAAACAGTCGTGCAACAATCTCAAGTGATGTCAGCAAGTCCAATTTGTTGAACAGTAACTGCCTGAGATGTTTCAGGAAATCCACCGCAAACTTACGGCAATTCTTCTTGAACCTGAAGCCTTTCTTGGTGGCGGAGATGAGGGTGAGTTCGCTGTTGGTAAGCATAGTACGTAGGTCATGTTCATCGCGCGCTACCTGCAGCTTCTCAACCACCTGTCCTTCGCGATTCAAAGCCTTGTACATATACATGTTCATCTGAGTGGAGTTCATACATATTCCTTTCCCTAAGTTTCATACTAACCTAGGTCATACATTTATCAATAGCCCTCTTTCAAAACCTCCACAATCAGTTTCTTCCTGCATCGATCCGGTGCTCGAATGCTCATGTACGCCTGAGTACACTCCGCTTCTGTGCTCCGTGTCTCCTAGCAATAATTCTGATTGTGGAGGTTTTGAAAGAGGGCTAACCATGAAATTGGAGATAGCCTGGATAGGTACCTCGTATGTTCATGGTACATATGCCTTGCCGTGGAGGCTGATGGGCTGTCTCAATGTAGGATGAATTTGCGAAGCCACTTGCCTAGCGAGGCCAAGTTGTTGTACACTACCGTAAGTGGTATGTTTGCCACGATGTTTTTAAGGTAGGTTCTGTTGTTATGAACGCAGTAGTGAGAACGGGGGGGAAGCAATATATTGTCAAGCCCGGCGATGTCCTGAAGATCGAGAAGATTGATGCGGAACCGAAGGCGGTTGTTTCTCTCTCGGATATTGTCATGATTCAGCATGATGATGGACGAGTCGTGACAGGGGCTGATCTTACTGGAGAGGTATCCGTGACTGCCGAGGTGCTGAAGCATGTGCGTGATAAGAAGGTTATTGTTTTCAAAAAGAAGCGCCGCCATAATTATAGGAGGAAGCGTGGGCACAGGCAGTGGGCCACGGTACTGATGGTAAAAGACATCCTGGAATCTCAGGTGAGTCAAGCTAGTTAAAGGAGAGAAAGATGGCTACAAAGAAAGCTGGCGGTAGTTCGAGAAACGGAAGAGATTCTGCAGGGCGCCGGCTTGGCGTGAAGAGATACGGGGGGCAGGCAGTTCTCGCAGGCTCGATCATCATCCGTCAACGCGGAACGAAGTATGGGATTAGCGACAACGTAGGTCTTGGCCGAGATCACACAATATTCTCCCTTGTTGATGGAACGGTGTTCTTCAAGCGTGGACGTGGTAACAAGATGTTCGTAGGAGTTACCTCGGCACTTCTGCAGTAGGCCACACAAATCTCTGGGAGCATATTGAAGATTGGTGCATGAGCCATTGCGAGACTCCTTATGAAGAATTATGAAAAACCTATTGCTGACTCGGGGCCACGCTGCTAGCCTGAATACTGTAGGGGCTTTGATGCCTAGGCTTGGGATAGTTAGGGTGCGCTGTGGACGGAATGTGGTTAGTACGAACGTTGGTGCTGTGCGCTATTGCGGGTGCTACGTATGGTTCTGTTGGAATGCCGCGCTCCAAATCTTTTGAGCCCACATGGAGAGCGCGGCCACCAGTAGAAATGTCCCTCCTCCCTCCCCGCAGCAAGGAACATTCCCCAACACATAATCTTCCCATTCAGCCAACCGATCCAACTGTAATCCCCCTATTCAGTCAGCAGTATGAAAATCTGAAGCGGTGGCTCATGTCCGATCTGAATCATGAGCGCCAGCACGTGTTCAAGGCAGTGATCCCGTACAAGCATGCTGAGAGGTTGTTTGGCGATGAGCAAGCGGAACTGGAGAGCCGCCGCGAGTCGACACCAGATAGGGAACCTGTGTCGGTACAACAGAACATGCCAACAAGGCCAGAGTTCTTGCAACAATGTGAAGCAGCAAGCGCAGTGCTTAGCTCAATGCGGGATGACAAAGTTGTAGATCAAAATGGAAATGTCGTCTTCACGAGAGGAGACAGCGTGGCTGGATACAGCTGGACTGTCTACACGCCGAACGTACAGACCCTGAAGGAGTATAGGAGTACCCTGTGCAACTACGATCGTACCAATTGGGAAGAGTGGCAAAACATGTACCTTTATCATGAGGGATGGATCTATGTGATAATCAAAGCATATGAGAGTGGGATTGCAGATGTGTTTCATGTAGGCCCGGCTGTTTGCAAAACCCCCGGTCTGAAGTCGCGCATATTGCGCGATGCCGGTGTGTAGGAGTGGAAGCTACGAAAGAAGTCTATTGTCGGTTGTGTTGTGTTACAATCTGCTCGTAGAGCCATTTGACAAATTTGAGTGATGAGCTCAGTAATAAGGCTATTAAGGAGGAACCACATATTACGTCAGCATATAGCTGCGGCAGCGGGCGTTTTGCTTATCGCTCCATGGATCATTTTAAATTTCTGTAGTAGCCTCACTACGAATTTGGGATTGGTCTTCTCGCTGCTGTGTGCCGATGTTATGCTAGTCATTTTAGTATGCTGGCCACTGGTAAGTCGCATCAGAGGGATCCTTAGCTTCAGGAATAGAACGGACGGACGGAAGCTGTTCCATAGGCAGATTATAACCCTATTCTCAGGGGCTACGATTGTACCGGCTGTGTGCGTTTTCATCTTCGCTATCCTGTTCTTCAATATCGGCGTTGAGAACCTGTTCAAGACCCCCGTGAAGAATGTCATTGATAACGCTAAGGATGTCGCCTCAATCTACATAGACGATGTGAAATTCAATATGGAGAATTTCACGAATGGGATGGCGGAGGAAGTGCGATCATGCATAAATGAGTTTACAGTGAATGGGACGAAGGTGCAAAATATTATTGAGGCTGAGACGGCGGCCCTTAAAGTTGATGTCGCTGTGATACAGAGCACAGGGATAGGCGCTCTCACCGTCATAGCCAATACACCGTTTTCCATGTCGCTTCAGTATGAGGATCTTCCAGGAGAAATCGAGCTACTAGATCGTGGTGGAGTGATCACATGGGAGTCTGGTGATCGTGTGATTTCAGGTACGATTATAGACCACAACCTTGGGATATACCTCATAGCCGCTACCCCGATAGATAAGACGATACTGGATCATAAACATAGGATCAAGACGGCCGTGATGGAGTACACGAATCTAGCCACTCAGCGAGCCGGAATTAAAATCTCATTTATGGTTGTCTTCTCGGCGATAACCGTGATGCTGCTACTGATTGCGATACTGGTAGGGATACTGTTTGCAAACCGGATTTTGGAGCCGATCAACAAGCTGATAGTCGCGACGAAAAATATAGCATCTGGGGATTACAACACCCCGATTCGAGTGCGGATTATCAAGAACGAATGGGACATACTGATAGCGACGTTTAATGATATGATGATGAAACTGGAACGCCAGAAGCAGCAACTGATAGTGTCTAATAGACAGAATGCCTGGCGCGACATCGCCCGGAAGATTGCTCATGAAATTAAGAATCCACTGACTCCTATACAGCTGTCTGCGGAGCGTCTCAAGAGCAAGTACTCTAAGGAGATCCAGACTCAGCCGGAGGTGTTCACATCATGTATCAGCACCATCGTAAGGCAGGTCGGCTGCATCGAGAAACTGGTAAAAGAGTTTTCCGATTTCGCAAGGATGCCGACACCGAAATTTGAAAGGATTGACATAACGAAGCTGTTGAGGGAAATTGTATTTATGCAGGCTAATGCCAACAGGAAAATTCTATTCCACCAGACATACGATGTGGAGCCATTGCTCTGTGCTATTGATCAGGATCAGATTAACAGGGCCATCGTGAATCTACTCCAGAACTCCGTGAATGCGATCACTGAAAACTCTCAGGCCACCGAGGATGTGATCGGGAACATCGTGCTACATATGTGGGAAGATGGTAATGTTATGCATATGACTATCGATGATGATGGGCCAGGATTTTTGGATGGGTCATTAGAGAAGGCGCTTGATCCATATTACACGACGCGCGCAGCCGGCACTGGGTTGGGACTATCGATAGTTCACAAGATAGTTACCGACCACTCAGGTGAGATAGTACTCGGTAAGTCCCGATTGTTGCATGGTGCCAGCATCGCGATTTCGCTTCCGAAAATTCAAAGTGTAGATGAGGGACACAATGGCATTTAATATTTTAGTGGTGGATGATGAGGCGGATATCAGGGAGCTCGTATCTGGCATACTACGTGATAATGGATATGAGACGAGTGTGGCTGGTGGATACGTTGAGGCTATGGACGCCCTCAAAGCCAGAAGGCCCAACCTCGTGATTATCGACGTATGGCTCGGTGATGGAGATAACGATGGAATCCGTCTGCTGGATGTGATCAAGAAGGACTACAACTATCTGCAGGCGATTATGATGAGTGGCCATGGAACCATAGAAACCGCCGTCACCGCTATAAGGCATGGAGCGTATGATTTCATAGAGAAGCCATTCGATTCCAGGAGGCTGATAACGTCGATTGAAAAAGCTATAGAGGCCTCGAAGCTTCAGGCTGAAAATGCAGAGCTCAGGATTAAGGCGAAGGTCTCCGATAGCATTCCAGGCCGCTCCCAAAACGTATCACAGATTAAGCAGCTGGTAAGCCGGATAGCCCCCCTCAATGGGCGCTGTGTGATTATCGGGCCATTCGGGTCTGATAGAGAGATTGTGGCGAGGAGCATCCATAACCTATCTCCTCGCGCGAAGAATCCATTTGGAGTTCTAAACTGCCGTGCCGCACACGTGAAGCAACTCGAGGCTAACCTCTTTGGAACTGAGACTAACGATGGAGTGTCTACCACCATCAAGCCTGGGCTACTGGAGAAAGTTAATGGTGGGACGTTGTTTATCGATGAGCTCGTCGTTGCACCTTATGAGTTTCAAATCAAACTCCTTAAGCTTATCAAGGATGATGCATTCATGAGAATTGGAACGGCTGAGAAGACCAAGATAGATGTGAGGATCATCGCTAGCTTCCCACCTGATGTTCAGCAACTCATTTCCGCTGGGGAGGTGAGTGATGAGCTGTACTGTAGGCTCAGTGCAAACATCTTGAAAATCCTCCCACTCAAATCGAGGCGAGAGGACATTCCTTACCTGCTCGACTATTTCATGGAGCAGGCATCCGTCGCGCATAATGTAGCTCCTCGGAAGTTTTCAAGTGAGACGCTTGGGCTGCTGAACGCCTACCATTGGCCAGGGGATACGATGCAGATGAAGAACATGGTGGACTGGATCGTCACAGTAGCGCTATCCGAAAATAACGAGAACGATGGGATCGTTACGATCAATGATCTACCGAAGGAGATAGTGGATGGCCGCAGCCCAGAAGTAACCACCACCAATGCAAAGTTCATTGCGATGGTCTCTGAGCTATCGATAAAGGAGGCACGTGAGGCGTTTGAAAGGGAGTACTTCATAGAGCAGCTGCGTAAGTTTTCAGGGAACATATCTCAGACTGCGAAGTTCGTCGGCATGGAGAGATCTGCGCTTCACAGGAAATTGAAATCGCTCAACATCGTTGACTCGAAACTGTTCAAACTGCAGGAGGGATGATAGGTGAATGTTGTCATCCTGGGGGCTGGGAATATCGGGTATGGTGTCGCTAGATCACTAGCTCTTTCTGGTGCAAACATATCGATAATTGACTCATGCACATCGGCCTTGAATAGAATCTCTGAGAGGATAGATGCGAAGCCAGTTCTAGGGGATGCCACAGATTTCAACGTACTAAAGGAAGCTGGATTGCAAGAGGCTAACGCCGTTATAGCCGTAACATCATCTGATGAAACGAACATCGTTGCATGCCAGATTGCGGCATCCATGTTCGGGACAGGAATGAAGATAGCTAGGCTGAACAAGTGGTCATATTTTAACAATGGAGCGCTGCTGAGGAATATAGCACTCTCCGTCAATTTCGCAGTATCCCCATACTTTGAGGTCTCCAAGATAGTCAGGAGAAACATGCTGATCCCAGGCTCACTGGATGCTGTTTCTTGTGTTGGCAATAAGATGATGGTGATAGGGGTAGTCTGCAAAAAGAACTCTGCCATCGCGAATGTGCCGGTGAAGTACATCACATCCATCGATGAGCTTGGCTGCATCGCCATCCTGTACATCAGGAAAAATGGAGAGGCAAGTGGGATACTACCAGGCCAAGCGGATGTCATCGAGGGGAATGATATAGTGTACTTCGCCTGCCCCAGGAGCAATATTCAGTATGCCATGAACTTGTTTGGGTATGCAACAATTGAAACGAACACCGTGGTGATGATAGGAGGCGGGGATATGTGTGAGGCAATCATCGACGCAGCCTCCTTCAGTGACATCGCCATCAAGGTCATAGAGAAGGATTTAAAAAACGCAGAGCTACTAGCAGCAAAATTCGACAATGCGACGGTACTGCACGGAGACCCATTGGACCCTGATGCTCTGATGACGGCTAACATCGAGGAGGCCGGGGTAGTGATATCAATCACAGAAGATGATAAGACCAACATCATCTCGTGCCTGCTAGCGAAGAACCTTGGAGCGAAGCGGGTAGCTGCAGTGCTGAATGAAGTGTCATACTCCTCGATACTCCACTCACTCGGCATAAACGCAATCCTGAATTCCAGGCTCGCCGCAATTTCCAGAATCTTACGGTATCTGAGAGATGGCGAAATCGAGGATGTGCTGGCGCTGGAAGACGATGAGATATACGTATTTGCAGTAGATGCAAAGGATGGATGCTACGCCATTGGAATGTCAACTTCTGAGATCGAATCGAAAAACGAAGTCCGAGTTATAGCAATCGTGAGAGCCGAAGAAACCCTAACCCTCCCGCGAAAAATCCTTATCAACGTGAACGATAGAATCCTCCTGATAGCCAGAAAAAACTCACTCGACAAAATCATAACATTCTTCCAAAACAAGCCAAAATACCTGAGGTAGCAGAGCCCTACTTGGATTGCTTCTTATGCAGGTCTGGTCTCTCTCCTCATTCTGGACTTGCCTCGTCTTCCTGTGGAGGGTCGGGAGTGCGCACTATGTCGGTCATGCGCTCGATGATGTCCAGTACTTGATCGCATGTGGGAAGTGTCTCGTCAGGAATAGAGCGTTCGTTCGGTACGATTTCAGCATTGGGCCACGGCTCGTATCCAATGTTGGCAATGCTGTTCTGTAACGGTGCTGCTGCGCCAGCGAGGGTTTGTATTCTGGCTTGTTCGATAATTAAGTTCAGGTTGTGTAGTATCTCCTTCAGCCGCTCCCCAGTTGCGGGATGCTCCATCTCAAACCGGTATTCTCGAAGGAGCATGCTCAGTTTCGCACGATACTCTGTTCCATCGAGCCGTTGGTTTTCTATACCTCCTCGACGCCAGATATCTAGTGTTCCTCTGTGGTCTCTGACCAACTCATTGATTTGGCGTATCTCATGTGGATCCGTGCCTGCAGGTGCGGTCATTTCTTCACATTCCTCGTAAAGTAATCTTGCGGCCCTCGCTGCTCGGCGAAGCAGTCTGAAGCCCGCACGAAGCTCATCTATGCAGTGCTGGAGTTGGGTCTGGTCTTTTGCGCTAGCGTACTGTCTGATTCCTATTAGCTCCTCGCTCTTTAACATCATCGCGTGAGCGACTCTTCCTAGCTGGACACAGCATTGTTTTAGCAGAGGCTTCGCTACGTTTGGGTTCATGCGCTCGCATCGCTTAAGTACCTCGGCGGATCTATCACCCGCTCGCCTCGCCAGTGATGTGGCAGTCTGTGCGGGATTTTCGCTGGGATTGTTCCACTCCGCCATGTTAATTTTCGATATCAGGGAGATTGTGTCCCTTACTTCTCTGGTTAGTTGGTACAGCTCCTGTCCCTTTTCACCTAGTTTCTCAAGGTATGCTACTTCATCCGCAGCATGCTGAGCGGGTGGGTTCGTGGAGGTATCTTCAGATGTGGGTCGACTTCCAGCTGCCGTGGTTTCTATTGCTATTATTAGCAACGCATATTTCATCCCACTTTTTACCATCCTACACCATGATGCTATATATCTTTTACTATTATAGCAATTTTATCATTTTATATCCATTACATATGAGCCAAGCCATGAGAGTTTGATAGCAGGAGGCGTCCCGGACTGATCACCCACTCAGCATTCCGTGGCACATGTATCTGCAACGGGACGGAACAGGAGCTGCCCTCTTCAGTGTATCGCTAGGTTAGAGCCTACAAGAGCCTACATTAGCTCACTGCGGCCTGATGTGGGAAGCCATGTAGCTATGGGCTTCCCTGATAGGCTTGACATCAGTTTCAGCTGGATGAAGCCTCTCCAGGTGTCATTACCGAATCTGCTAACTCCTGCCATCGTTTAACCACAAGAAAAATCTCCTTCGCAGACTGTAGCACATTATTTACGGGATTTGGTATGATACAGTCATTATGATGGACTCTCGAGAACATGTAGACCGGCTCTCTCGCAGAGTTCATATGTTGAATCGGTGGATCTCTCCACCTAGAGTAGGATTGGAATTTATGGAGGGTGGCCTATGTCAGGAAAAGGGCTACCCAACTTTTAGGCTACCTGTGATTCCTCATCACTCTCTTCATCGAACGTTTTTAGTGTGTAGCCGCGTCCCCAGACGGTCTCGATGAAATTTAACCCTCCAGTTATATCAGAAATTTTCTTTCTGAGCCTACATATGAAAACATCGACTATCTTCACCTCTGGCTCATCCATCCCACCATATATGTGATTCAAAAACGCTTCCTTCGGGAGGATGGCTCCTTTCTTTAGAGCGAGTAGTTCCATAATTGCATACTCTTTGCTTGTAAGTGAAAGCTCTACGTTAAACACCTTCACACATCGCTGCTTTATGTTAATTTCTATCGGGCCTACGGTTATGAGCGATGAGAAGTGGCCGACCGTCCTCCTCACGATTGCGTAGATTCTCGCTACCAGTTCTATTCTGCTAAACGGTTTCGTGATATAGTCATCAGCTCCGATCGTTAGACATCTGACCTTGTCTTCAATGGTATCCAGTCCTGACAGGACTATTACAGGGGTACCGATTTTGATAGATCGCAGCCTTGCAAGGATTTCAAAGCCATTTATATCAGGCAGCATTAAATCCAGTACTACAGCATCGTAGTCACACGTCCTGATCATCTCCAGGGCGGCTACTCCGTCTTCTGCTAGATGACATATCATTCTATCAGCTATGCACGTTGCTTCTATGCAATGCGCGATGCTGCTGTCATCCTCAACTATGAGTAATCTCACAACCAACGCCGAAACATCTTCCCCTCGCAATTAATTCTAGCAGAAAAATCTCACACTGATCATATAAATGTTTTAAATTTTATCTCCATAACGTGGGAAGGGAGAAAAACCCCCTCGCCTTGTATCTTTAGTATGTCATCATGAATAGCTATTATGATGGCAAATGAGGTGGAGAGAAGCTGTCCCTCGCCATTATGCCTATGAGCATGACCTAAAGATTAAAAACAGAATCTCTGTTGTACTGTAAAGCCTATTCCAGTCTTCACGTGGATCCTCTGCTCCACTGAAGTAATCCAAAAAGCTATCTGCAATATCTAACTCCACCATCACAAACCAAAACAACAATGCTCGCTGCTGTTTTAGCATATTTGTCGCTTACAAAAAATCGCGAGGCATACCCCCCCCTATGGAGTAGGTTAGTAAGGTTCTTGAGGTGGCTGAGTTATCTCAGAGAGGGTGAACATGCCGTCTCATATGTCAACAACAATGTACCGCGTGCACGCTACTTTAGCATTCGTCAGTCATCTATACTCATCTGAAAATCCCAAA
>JAIRZU010000003.1 GCA_031267075.1 Holosporales bacterium | reverse complement strand
TATACCGCATGAAGCTTGTACCAGATATATTAATCTCCACGCTTGATAAGATGGCGCAGTGGGCTAGTACGAGATCTATGTGGCCCCTCTCCTGCGGGTTATCATGCTGCGCAATAGAGATGATGCATGCAGCTAGCAGTAGAATAGATCTAGATAGATTCGGCTGTCTATTCCGGGCGAGTCCGCGCCACGCTGATTTACTGATCGTAGCTGGGACGGTAACCAAGAAGATGTTACCCCAGTTGCTGACGCTGTATGAACAGATGCTTGAGCCGAAGTACGTCATAGCCATGGGGAGCTGCGCTATAAGCGGTGGGCTGTTCGCAGAGTCAGATTCGGTAGTGTCCAACCTCGGAGATCACATCCCAATATCAGCTACGGTAAATGGTTGCCCACCGACTCCTGAAGAACTAGCCCTCGCCATTTTAAGATTGCGTGACAAGGGAAGCTAGGCCCCACTCACTCATCATCCCGATTTATAGCATCAAGCATCCTGCTCCTGTGTCGTAGCCTAATGGGCGGTGATCCTGCTCATCGAATAACTGCTGAACCGCCTCTAGAACCTCCGGATTAGTGGTTGGTGTGAGTGTGTCATCTGGGCCCGGTTTGTATACTCCAAGCGTGGAGAATGGAGCGATGGCAAGCTTCTGTCCAGCCTGTACTTGGGCGACTCTATTGACTCCAGGAAATTCGCGAGAGAGTAGGACGGCTACTGGCGTGGCACTTCTTCCGGTACCATAGGCGACGTACATACTCGAAAAATAGCCGTCGGGGCCTTCTACTATCCGTATGTCATCAGGTACTAGGGCTAAGACAGGTTGGTCAATATCAGTGAGGGATGAATTGCGGATCGGATTGAGAATATCCGGTATGACTACGTGCTTATGGAGCCAGAGTAGTAATCTCTCCCCACCAAAAATGTTCAGATTGAAGGCTGTGTCGGCAGCGCTCAGCTTAGCTCCGCTACGTCTGTTGGTCATCTCGACATACTCGCCATCTGCCGTGATGCTATATCGGTTCGCTGTGTCGTCCGTTATGTTAGAGAATACTGCAGCTAGGTCCTGTGGCGTTACACCTATGTCGAGGTGATCCTGCAGTGCAGCGATCAGTACTGTACTCATTTGGATGTTCTGCTCCTTGGAAAGCCCACAGCGGATGTAGCTCATGAGATCGTTGGCAGAGCGGTCTGGACCGAGCGCATTGTCGGTCAGTATTCTCTTGAGCTCGGCTGCTGTTGCCGGAAGGCCAGCCCTGCCGAATTCATCTAAGGCCCTCTTTACTGCGCTAACGGTCTCTTCTGTTTGTCTGAAACCATCCGCCAACAGGCGGAGCTGCTCGTGCATAGCGACAACTTCGGCTGCATACGAGGTTGCCACAGCCTGCATTGCCATCACTGCTGTCAGCATTCTTAAACACTTTTTCATTTCACTTCCTCCCCATCACGCGCTCATGCGTATACCATATGGTATACCGCATCTGAGTAGGGAGTCAAGTAGATTGTCCAATTTTACCGGTGGGACGGTTTGGAGTGAAGACTCAGTGTGCGGATATCAATGCCTTTAGCCATTAGGCAGTATGGTTAATCAAGTTTGTTAAACAAAATGGAAACCACTGAGAAGTACTTTCACAAGTGTGGGAACGCCTTGTGTTGTAGATCTAGTGCTACCTTAGGAGGTTTTAATCCCTGAAGACTGGTTCTTAGCTTAGTTGGTTTTGGGCCCAGGAGCCAATATTAATCAGCAGGGAATTGTTCCGATGTGTGTATAGGGCATTATTGTAGTGATGTAAGGCCTCCCCCCAATCTACCAGTAGCCAGCATCTTTTATGTCGTTCAAGTAGATTAGGACGAGTGCTTTTCCCTCATGGATCTCCAGCGTCACACTATCGGATACGGTTCTGTTGGAGCATGAGGCGGAGCCTGGGAACGTTAGAGTGTGGTGGTTCAACTCCCACTTGAGGCCTGTGGATGAGATGGTGCAATTTGGGATCCCGAATATCGATAGCTTGGATTTAAGAGGAAGAATGAACTCTCGTCTACCAGCTACAATGAATCCGGCAATATCATCATCTAGCAAAACGGAGTCTGTTGATAGGAGTACGTTAACATTGTTGATGACGTGGTCGAGATACCCACCATTCACCCCACATATGATTGACGGAAGTAGCGAGTTCTGCTCCATGTATGTAATCGCTTTTTGAAAGTCTGAATGGTCCTGTGAGGGAAGGAGGATGTGTGTGACATGCTCGATGATCCTGGGATCTACACTGTCGAGGTCACCGACTATAATATCTGGTGTCACACCGATGCGCTCCAGGGTATTTGCTGCTCCATCTGCTGCTATTATCGGTAGCTTCGCCTCCTCAAAGAAAGCAGCTCTTGGCAGTGCTCCATCTAAGCATAGTATCGACCTGTAGCATGAGAGGTCTATTAACTTACTTGGGTTCATACACTTGCTTTACGACTCACTGCTGTTGCCTCTAAAGATCTCAGATTTGGCATGAGATTCTCAACAATCTCCCTCACCTCTGCCAGGGCGGACTCGAGATGGTTATTGACTATAACATACTCGTAGCGCGCAATCCTTGGGGCATTGAATGACTCATCTATGCGTCGCTTAATCGATTCACTTGTTTCTGTTTTCCTGAGGCGCAGTCTGTTTTCCAGGGTTTTCAGAGATGGTGGTAAGACGAGAACACCTTGACATGCGTATTCATTAACGGCGTTTTCGGTGAGGATCCTGCATGCTCCATTAAAGTCCATATCTATGACGCAAAGATCCTTGTCGCGTAAGACATCATGTACGGCGCTTTTCAATGTTCCATACCTGTTGCCGTAGCACTCTGTGTACTCTAGAAACTCACCGCGCTCAACCAATGCATCGAACTCATCGTTTGCGATGAAATGGTAGTCGATGCCGTCGGTTTCAGAGTGTCTGCGCTGGCGCGTAGTGCACGATACTGTAGTACCCACAACAGATTCGAAGGTTTGCAGCACGTACTTTATCAGTGTCGATTTACCGGAGCCCGACGGCCCAGAGAATACCAAGCATTTTTTATCTGCCATATTTCCAACCTACCATTTGCACATTGATCATCTCTCGTCCAGCTTAAATTCGATTCGTCTATTTTTGGCGAGATCCTCGTCGGTCTTTCCTGGGGCGATTGGCTGATGCTCGCCGAACCCAGCTGCGACTAATCTCTTTGGATCTATTCCGCGCCTTACCATGTACTTCACAACAGCGATCGCTCTTGCGCTCGAAAGCTCCCAGTTCGATACGAACTTCCCACCGGAGATTGGGCGGCTATCGGTATGGCCATCGACTCGCAAAACCCACTTTATGGTATCGGGAATTTTCGAACCTATCTCCTTTATGACGTCTGCCAATTCGGCAACCTGAGCTTTCCCTCTTTCACTCAATTCATCCGAAGCTGATTCAAAAAACAGCTCAGCCTGAAATACGAATCTATCGCCAACTACCTTAATCCCGTCCCTACCGCTTACAATCTCCTGGAGCTTATCGAAGAACTCAGACCTATACATACTCATTCTCGAGAGCTCACTGAGTTTGATGTTTTCATTTCTGATACGCTCTAGAGCTTGCTTCTGCTCCTCGGCAGTCTTCTGCTCAGCCGCTAGAGATGCCATGATGTTCTTTAGCTGCTGCGACAGATTCTCTATCTGCTCCTGTAGTGAGAGGGATTCCTTCTGAGTCTCCTTCCTAGCGGTCTCCTCAGTAGCCAGCATTCCGCGTAGCGTGTTGATAGTGTTATTGAGGTCTACAATCTGCTTTACTAAGTCGTCATTCTTCTCGTTCAAAGATGAGTTTTTGCTCTGCTCAGATTTGAGGAGAGTGCAGACATCGCTCAGCTTCATTCGCAGATCGGAGAGGGAGGAGTCTTTGTCGAATATGATTTTCGAAAGGTAAATCTGAGATGAGATGAAGCCGACGAGGACAAAGATAAATACGAGGAGAACTGTCGAGAGGGCATCCACGAACCCAGGCCAGATGTCCATCTCTTCGTGATTTTTCCTTCTCCGTAGAAATGACATATCTCAGCAACTACCGCCCATCCGCATACAAAGTATTATAGCTTCTTTTTCAGAATTTCGTTAACCATTTCCGGGTTGCCTTTCCCGTGAAGCTCCTTCATTACCTGACCTACGAAGAACCCAAATAGCTGAACCTTCCCGTCCTTGTACTGCTCAACCTGTTTTTCATTGGTACTGAGAACATTATCAACTGCGGCTTCAATAGCAGATGTATCTTGGATCTGCACGAGCCCCAGCTTACTCACAATCGCTGATGGGGAGAGGCCACTCACTGCCATCTCAGCAAACACTGTCTTAGCGATCTTGCCGGATATCGTCTTATCCAGTATGAGGTCAACCAGCTCAGCGATGTACTCAATCGGGAAGCCTGCAGTTTCCAATGTCTTCCCCTCTCTGTTCAAGAGCGCGAATAACTCAACGATGATCCAGTTCGCAATTAGCTTCGCCGCTTTCTTAGCACCAGCCTTAGAGCAGCTAACGGCCTGCTCGAAGTGATCAGCTACAGTCTTATCTTCCGTCAGAATGAAAGCATCGGATTTAGACAAATCATACTCCTCTATGAATCTCGCTCTCCTGTCATCTGGTAGCTCAGGCATTTCCTGGATGAGCCTCATAACTCGTTCATCCGTCAAGATCACTGGCCTCAAATCTGGGTCGGGATGATACCTGTAATCAGCCGCATCTTCCTTACTCCTCATCGATCTCGTCTCACCGAGATTCGAATCGAACAAACGCGACTCTTGCCTAACTCCTTTGCCGTCTTCCATATCGCGTATCTGCCGTTCGATCTCATAATTCAAAGCCTGTCCCAGGAACTTGATGGAGTTGAGGTTTTTAACCTCGGCTCTATTCCCGAGAGGATCACCTGGCTTTCGAACTGAGATATTCGCATCAGCTCTCACGTTCCCACGCTCCATATTGCAATCACATGATTCCACGTACCTAAGTATCATCATCAGCTTCTTGATGAATTGCATTGCCTCATATGGCGATCTCATATCTGGCTTCGACACGATCTCCATAAGTGGAACACCCGCCCTGTTAAGATCAACATACGATCTGTCGGGAGAGAGATCATGAATGCTCTTCCCTGCATCCTGCTCCACATGAATCCTCTCGATCTTAATGGTCTTAGTGGAGCCATCTTGGAGCTCTATAGTTACCTCCCCCCCCTTTACTATCGGAAAGAACAACTGCGATATCTGGTAGCCGGACGGGAGATCTGGATAGAAGTAACACTTCCTATCGAATTGCGAAAAATTGTTGATGATACCGCCGACCCCTATACCAGTCTTAATGGCTTTATCAATAGCAAGGCCGTTGAGAACTGGGAGCATCCCAGGCATCGCAGCGTCATAGAAACTCACCTGCGTATTTGGCTCGGCTCCGTGCTCCGTTGGGCTCTGGCTAAACAACTTCGACTTCGTTGAGATCTGTGCATGGACCTCAAGCCCAATCACAACCTCCCAGCCCTTGACTAAATTGTTCGTAGCGCTCTTCTCCACCTTACTGCGTCTCCTCTACCTCTTCTACCTCCTGCGGAGCTTCCTCAACTTCTTCAGTCTGAGTGACTTGCTCCTGCGTTGTCATAACTCTAAGTGCCACTTCAACAGAAACCTCAGGGTGCAGAGCTATGCCGATTTTGTAGTTCCCAACAGACTTTATCGGGGCGGAGATCTTGACTTGTGATTTGGAGACGACGAAGCCCTGCTCGGCAAGCTGCTCCACTATATCACCCGGCCTCACAGACCCAAACAAGAACCCGGAATCGCTGGCATTGCGTACGAGGACAATCGCCGCACTCTCCATCTTAACAGCAATCTTCTCTGCCGCAGATTTAAGCTTCGCATTGTTAGCTTCGATCTCAGCTTTCTTGTTCTGGAAATACTCTAGATTCGCCTCTGTGGCACGAAGCGCTATCCCCTGCGGCAACAGAAAATTCCTCGCATATCCCTGCTTTACATCAACAACATCGCCGATGGCTCCAAGCCTATCAACTCTCGATAACAAAACGACTCTCATAAAAAAACCTCCATAACTAGGGAAAGTACTGATAAACAACCAGGTAGCTGATGCAAGCAGTTTACCACAAGGCAGCAATCCCGTGCTATCAGAAAAAACGCCCATATCAAAATGTGGTGAGCTTGGGGCTAGGGGGCGGGATTTTTTTAAAGATTTGCGAATGGTATGCCAGAATGTTGTTTGATGATATGGGGGAAGGTAGTTTGACTATGAGGTGTAGGCCGCATGACACGAAGAACAAAGGGAATCATCCACCCAGAACACATGCAATACGTCTTTAGCTATGGGCGTTTTCTAACATCGAGATTATGTGCTATTATGCCATGGTGTTGTGCGGTGTATCAGTAGGAAGCGGTAGTTGGACATAAGAGTGTACAGGGATGATCTCCCGAGGGAGCTTGTTGATAGTGCCCCTTCATCTGTGGCGGTTGATACAGAAACTATGGGCTTGCTTCCACATCGCGACAGGCTGTGTGTTGCACAGTTCTGCTTCGGTGATGGGGTCTGCCATATCGTACAATTCAAGGATTATGCAGGGGCCGATAACATCAGGGCCATCCTGCATGATGCTAGGATTTTGAAGATCTTCCACTACGCCCGATTTGACATGGCTATGTTTTTCATGTACACTAGAGTCATGCCTAAAAATATCTACTGCACGAAGATCGCATCGAAGTTAGCTAGAACGTACGCTGCAGGTCACAGTCTTCGCGACCTATGCATTGAGCTCTTAGGTATTGAGATATCGAAAGAGTACACATGTAGCGACTGGGGAGCGGATGACATATCAAGCGCTCAGCAGGAATATGCCGCCACCGACGTATTATACCTTCACCAGATTAAAACCAAGCTCGACGAGATGCTACACAGGGAAAATAGGTACGACCTAGCTGAGGCATGCTTCTCATTCCTCCCTCACAGAGTCATGCTAGACCTCATGGCTGGAGATGCCTATGATATTTTTTCTCATTCTTCTTAGGGTACAATGATGGATTT
Source organism: Holosporales bacterium (assembly GCA_031267075.1). Lineage (GTDB taxonomy): Bacteria > Pseudomonadota > Alphaproteobacteria > RUG11792 > RUG11792 > JAIRYU01. Next base: position 12,536 of record JAIRZU010000003.1, on the reverse strand, counting down.
AATTGACGAGGCGAAGCGCACTATCACTGAGGAGGCCGAGGCCCTACTGGAGTTAGCTCAGAATGTTCCCAATAACTTCTCCGATGCGGTGAAGTTAATTTTGAACTCCAGTGGAAGGCTGGTCGTTTCTGGGATCGGTAAGAGCGGGCACATAGGCAGAAAGATCTCATCCACCATGTCTTCCTTCGGGCAGATGTCTTTCTTCATTCACCCGAGTGAGGCACCTCATGGAGACCTCGGGATGATCGACCCCGAAGATATCCTGTTGCTGATATCATACTCTGGGGAGTCAGTTGAGTTACTCCCCATCATCGAATTCGGTAAGCGAATCGGGACGAAGATAATATCCATCTCTGGGAGTGCGAAATCTACTCTATCTGAGAATTCAGACATAGCACTTCATCTTCCAGCCATGAGGGAGGCATGTCCATTCGGAGTCGCCCCAACCGTATCATCAACCGCTACCTTAGCGCTTGGAGATGCTCTGGCTGTTGCCCTCCTATCACAGAGATGCTTCTCACGTGAGCAGTTCAAGGAGCTGCATCCAGGCGGAGCCCTTGGTCGTGGCCTATCATTTGCATTCGATGTAATGAGAAGTGAGATGCCGCTCCTACCAGTCGGGAAATCCATGCAGCAAGCAATTCTTACGATGACAGAGTGCAACCTCGGATGCGTAGGAATCATAGATGAGCCCGGTCATCTAATCGGGATAATAACCGATGGAGACCTGAGACGCCATATGTCTGAGAATCTCCTATCGATGAAGGTTGAGGACGTTATGACAATAAACCCCGTGACAGTGAGCGGGAACATGCTTCTAGTTGATATCCTCAAAATCATGGAGGACAGGAGGATCACAAATGTCTTCGTCCTGAAGGACGGCAGCATCCCGCTTGGAATCATTCATATCCACGATATCATCGTAACGAGAAAGGTGGTTTAGCAGAGTACCTCCTACCACTACCGGCGAAGCCACGCTATGATCTTCAACGCAGCTGTGTCTTTCATGAGCATCAGTAGTGCTGTGTATGCTAGGAGGCCTGCAGTTCCATTCATCAGGATAAGCAGGATTTCGTTCGTAATTCCGATCGACTCCAGAAATGTGGACATGCATAGCATCACGGCAATCATACCAATTGAAGCGCATGCAACCTTTCCAATTACCTGAAGGAGCTGCCTACTAAAAATCGAACGTACCTCAGCTTTCCTTAGCAGCCAACCAGCATTCACAATTCCAGAGATCGTCGTAGCCACTGCAATTCCAATTTCTTGGAATGGAATCGCGAGGATCACACTTGCTACAGCATTCACGACTATCGCTATCGTGGCGGCAACGAGCGGCGTTCTAGAATCCTTCTGGGCAATAAGTATCGACGTCATGATTTTCACAATCACACTCGCTGGAAGGCCAACAGATACAATCTGCAAGATGCGGGTCGTACTCAGGATGGCACTCTCCGTGAATCTCCCATGTCCGTACACAATAGATATGAAGCAATAGGCCAGGACGATCAAACCGATTACAGACGGCAGCACTAACCGCAATGTGAAGATAACAGCGTTGGCTTGGACATCCTGTATGACAGAGAGCTTCTTGGTGGCGAAGGCCTCTGATATTTCCGGGAGTAACACCAGCCCCATCGTAATTCCGAAGATAGCTAGCGGGAGCTGGACAAACCTATCTGCACAGTAGATGTAGGTGATACAGCCAGTCGGACAAAACGACGCCACCACCGTTCCGATGAAGATGTTGATCTGCGCAACTCCAGCAGCAACTAGAACTGGGATGAGCTTTTTGAGGAAGAGCTTCATGCCGGGAGTCAACTTAACCGACGACATCCTCGGCATCGGAAGGTTGCTTCTTTTCGTCTGCAGCATCATGTAGAAAAACAGACAGATCCCGGAGATGAGTACACCGTACGAGATACGACGCCCAGCCGTTATATCATTCGTGTACATGAAGAGAGAGGTTATCAGGATGCAGTTCACTAGGATCTGAGAGAATGCATACTCCAGTAACCTCCTGCGCGACATCAGGATTCCGCTGTAGACTGTGGATAGTGAAATGAACCATACGCTTGGAAATATGATCTTTGTGAACTCCGTAGCGAAGGCCATTTTGTCGGGGATACCAATGAAGCCTGGGGCCATCAGCATCACAAACTGCTCAGCGAAAAGCCACACTAACGCCGTAAACGCAAGCATCACCCAGAATATGATGGAGAACAATCTTGAGGCGAAATACAATGCTCCCTTAACTTTCCCGACGGAATAGTAGTCATTGAAGAAGGGAACGAAAATCGACTGCATCCCTCCCTCTGCGAATAGACGTCTGAAAAATGTCGGGAACTTGAAGGCGGCTGAGAAGGCATCCATTTCAGCTGTTGCTCCGAGGAAGTGGATTAGTGCGGCTTCACGGAAGACGCCTAGTATCCTGCTTAGTACCGTGATTCCGCTGACCGTCCAAAACCTCCTTAAAATTGACATTAAAAATCTGGGCCATCGCAGCGGTAGGTGCAGCAAGATTATACATTAACGTATCAATATATCACCATCTCATTTGCAAAATGCTTCGATGTCGGCTACCATTGTTACGCCGCCGCAGTAGCTTAGAGGTAGAGCACTCCCTTGGTAAGGGAGAGGTCGAGGGTTCGATTCCCTCCTGCGGCACCACCTCTTGAATTTGTGTAGGAAATCTCTTCTCCGTTAACTATTTTTTAACCCTTCACATGCTAACCTACTTATAGAATCTTATATCCTCTAAGGGGAGGAAAACATGAAAAGCAAACTCATAACATCAACACTCATTCTAGGGCTAATAGCCTGTGAGGCCTGGAGTTCTAGAGAGAGAGAGAGAGAGAGGTTGAAACTCCTGTAGTTGAGAGAACTGGAGAGGCACCTCGTTCGAATAGGAGTACGGTGTTTGAAGCAATCGACTATCTCCAAAAATCTATTGATAAATCACAACGGGAATTACAGGAGCTCCGAGGAGAGGTAGGTTCAGAAGTCAGTGGGTTGCCAGAGATTCTAGCACAGGCTACTACCGCAGCATCAAATGCAACAGATGCCCTATCCGTCCTAACAGCCGGAGCAGACAGACTAGAGGTAATCAATGAGCATGCGGGCAATGCCGCCACTAGCTCTGCGAATGCCTTTGAGGCCCTAACAGCTGGAGCAGACAGACTAGCTGTAATCAATGAGCATGCAGGCAACGCCGCTACTAGTGCTGCAGATGCCCTATCTGCCCTAACAGCTGGAGCAGACAGACTGGAGGTAATCAATGAGCATGCGGGCAATGCCGCCACTAGCTCTGCGAATGCCTACTCTGCCCTAACAGTCGGAGCAGACAGGCTAGCTGTAATCAATGAGCATGCCAGCAATGCCGCTACTAGTGCTGCAGATGCCCTATCAGCCCTAACAGCTGGAGCAGACAGACTAGAGGTAATCAATGAGCATGCAGGCAACGCCGCTACTAGTGCTGCAGATGCCTTTGAGGCCCTAACAGCCGGAGCAGACAGACTAGAGGTAATCCGTGGGCATGCGGGCAACGCCGCCACTAGATCTGGTGAAGTGCAAAGCGCGATAGGGACTGACGGAAATATCGCTGTCGGAACGGTGTTTGGCAGGATAGCTGATGTTAGAGGTGCAATCGGAAGTTACTATGGCGACCCAAATAGCGACGCGGTGCTCCCCAGAATATACGCGCTGTATCGGGACCTCACAGTCGGCGATTCCAGCTTGGTGGGGACGCTCAGACTACAGATTGGCAATTCTGACCAGACATCAGGGAATGGGGGCTCCTTGCATGCCAAAGTAGCGAGAATACTTGAATACACCGGATTCGGCGACCAATACCCCTTCAGCCTACCGAAAATCAAGGATGCAATAGGTAGTAGTGGTGACACTGCAACCACAGGCAATCCTAGCTCGTTGTCCGCCAAGGTGTGGAAGGTGCAGGAGATGATAGGCACACCAAGCCCACTCTCTGGCATACACTTGTGGATGAGTGATACGTTTGCTCTAATGATAGCGCAGGCTAGGGCAGATGAGATGCTAGATAGGAACTGCACACCTGAGCCCCTGAGGTCATTACTTAGGGCGAAGATGACAGACATAACAAGCGACCTTAGACCTGACAGGCCAACTCAAACCGGCTCCAACAAGAGGACATGGACGCAGCGTGGGTCTGCTGTAGCACACCTCGCCAATACGTTCCTGTATGCGCAGGTGGTAGACTATGGAATACACCCGCTTGCTATCATAGGCAGCTCTGGTGATGCGCAGGTTTACGAATATGATAACAGCGGAAATCCGTTACCTACCACTGACTATGGGCCTAGCGTAGTGGAAGATATAGACGCCAGCCGAGCGACCTACGCCGACGTCGACGGCGGGGTTGCACCAAACTACATGACCTTCATCATCCGGCTGAGTGGAGCGTGGGAATGTGTTGGGCCGCAGCAAGCTGGGGCGTCCGGGACTTTCGTGCCAGTGATCAAAGATACGAAAACGAATAAGCAGATCGTAGTCAGTAGAGGAATCTATCTGTATACAAACGGAACGACAACAAGCGAGAGATACGGCAATAAGCTAGTTGCATTTCCTGTAGGAGTGGAGTGGCACATGATCACAACATACATGACCGAGTACACCCCGCCGGTAATACCAAGCTAGCATTTGCACTCTGAATGGTAGCTGCTGGACATTCTGAGAATCATTGGGCCGGTACGGCTTGATACAACAAGAAGCTGATAAGGGAGAGGGTTCGATTCCCTCCTGCGGCACCACCTCTTGAATTTGTGTAGGAAATCGTCGCGTTTGATTATACAATCTTATGGTGTGGCGATCGTGGATCCTCAAGAAAATCGTGGGTTGATGTGTGGAAAATTGTTGACTGGTTTCCTAAGGCGGTATCCGAGCTTATTTCCAACTGCGAGTGGTGCAGACCGTGCGTCCTCCTCGTAGCAGCACTGGCTATCGCACTGCTAATCACCATTGTAGCATATCGTAGCCTGCACCGCAAGCTGAAGACGGCGGAGTACTACCTCGATGTCGCGAGGACTGTTTCGAAGTCCGTCTCGAAGGCTCATGAGATTGTCGCGTTCAATGAAGATTGGAATGTTATTTACACGACGCACCCAAACGGGTATACTACGAAGAAGGAGTTCCTGCGGAACGTTATCGGCAGGGCTACCGCATCCGGGGAGTTTAAGAGTTTCTGTAGGTTCTTTGAGGCGAGGAGAGCGAGTAGTGCGTTACTAGCCGGCTCTGGCTCCGGTCTTCAGAATCAGTTTAAAAGATGGATCGTTACGAATGATATCGTCGAGGCTGAAGACTCGTTGGTTGGTGAAAGCGTATCGGTAGTAACGATGAGCGATATCTCCAAATATCTGGATGAAGGCGAGAGGACAGCTCACCGCTGCGAGAGACTTGAGAGCTTCATAGATAAGCTCCCGTTCGGGATCTTCTACCTCAGTAACTCCGGCAAGATAATTGGTGCCAATACCACATTTACGAACATGGTGAATTCGAGCAAGGACAGAATCATAGATACGCTAATAGGCGATTTCATGGATGGGATAGATTACACATCAGAGCCAACTAAGAGGGCACATGTAACAGTGAAGCCAAGATTCTCCAAGGCATTCAATGCTGTGGTAGAGAGGGCTTCGTCGCTATCTGGGTATAAGCCATGGATAGTCTATAAAGTGGATGAACGTGAAAGCGATGAAGGCAGTGCCCCCTCACTCACTCAAACCACATTCTCCTGTGCTAACATCCCGGCAATCGTAGTTAACGTCAGTGGCGAGATCCATATTATGAATCCTGCATTCGCCGCGATAATCCAGGATAAGGTCGTTATAGATAATGGGAAGGTGATCGGGCCAGGTACCAACATAACCGACTTCGTCAGCTCTAGCAGTTCTGATTATAGCGTTGCAGACTGCCTAAAGAGAGCTTCCTCCTTACCAGAGAAGTCACTGTCGATGGAGGTGAAGTTCGCATCAAATGACATTGTCGCGATGGGGTACATTAGCCAGATGGATTACGCGAAGCAGTCGGATGATGGAGGGAAGTTTCTGCTGGTGCAGTTTGTTGATATAACAGGCCAGAAGGTGCTCGAACAGAGACTCGTACAATCCCAGAAGATGCAGGCGATAGGGCAGCTTGCCGGTGGAATCGCTCATGACTTCAACAACCTACTAACTGCAATGATAGGCTTCTGCGATCTGCTGTTACAGAGGTACACATCCAAGGATCCATCATACAGTGATATACTGCAGATCAAGCAGAATGCCAACAGAGCGGCTCACCTCGTTAGGCAGTTGCTCGCCTTCTCAAGACAGCAAACCTTGAAGCCTAAGGTTGTTTCAATCACGGAGCTCCTAACAGACTTATCATCTATGCTGAAGCGGCTGCTGGGCTCTGATATAGAGTTCAAAGTGGTTCATGGCAGAGACCTCTGGAACGTCAAGATCGACAACATCCAGTTTGAGCACGTGATCATTAACCTAGTCGTAAACGCCAGAGATGCAATGAAGAACGGTGGGAATCTAACGATCAAGACTAGAAACTACTTCGCAGAGAGAGGCTTCAAATGCGTCTACGATGTTGCCACTCCTGGAGATTACGTGCTGATTGAAGTAATGGATACAGGGTGTGGAATTCCTCCTGATATCATAGACGACATCTTTGAGCCATTTTTCTCGAGAAAGGGAGATGACATTAGAAAGACATCTGGAGCCGGAACAGGCCTCGGCCTGTCTACCGTCTATGGAATCGTCAACCAAACAGGTGGCTTCATAGGAGTTGAGAGCGAGCTCGGTAAGTGGACGGACTTCAAAATATACATCCCAAGATATGCTGGAGACGAACAGGTTCAGACCAGCAGCGCCCACACAACCTCGAGAGATCTAAGCGGCTCAGAGACAATCCTTATAGTTGAAGATGAAGAGTCAGTCAGGATGTTCGCAACCAGAACCCTAAGGGATAAAGGCTATAAAGTCCTTGAAGCTGCAAGCGGTGACGAGGCCATCAAGATCGCGAAGATTCATGATTTTGACCTACTCATAACGGACGTTGTAATGCCGAAGATGGACGGCCCCACACTGTGTAAGGCCATCAACGAAATTGGTAAGAAAGTGAAAACCATATTCATATCGGGGTACTCTGAGGATACATTCCGCATGAACGTAGGGAGCAATCCCGCAATTCACTTCCTCCAAAAACCATTCACCCTCCACGGGCTGGCATGCAAGGTGAAGGAGGTGCTAGGCGGTGCTAAGAACAGCATTCACTGAAGTCGGAGATGGGATAGAGTTCTGTGTGCACCTAACTCCTGGAGCGAAGCGTGAAGCCATACAGGAACTCGTCGTTGAAAACAAGTGTGCCCAACTCCCGATTGGAGAGGGGAGTGGTCATAGCCGACCGGAGCCAAGCGCAATGTTCAGGGTATCTGTCCATGCGAAGCCAACCAATAATCAGGCCAACATCGCACTCATTAAGCTGATATCAGAACAGTTCAAAGTTGCGAAATCAAACATCTCCATAGTAAGCGGAGAGAAGTCTAGGACAAAACGCATACGCATATGCCGATACGGGCTTGGCGATATTCCTGAGAATGTCAAGCTTATCCTAGAGCAGGCTGCTCCCCGATAGCTCGCTTTTGAATATCGATCAACTCGGCTCTTCCCTTCTTAGCTAGCTCTAGAAGCTTTCCAAATTCCAGTTCCGTAAATGGTCGTCTCTCCCCGCATACCTGGATTTCAATAATCTCATCATCAGACATTACGAAGTTGGAATCCACTGCAGCAACTGAGTCTTCACGGTAATCTAGGTCTAGCAGGCATGCACTATCTACTATCCCACACGAGACGGCTACAACGTGCTTACTCACTGGGTTTAACACTACCGCTTTGTCTCGCAATAGTTTTTGGCAGGCGAGGTGTAAGGCTACGAATGCCCCGGTTATGCTGGCAGTTCTCGTTCCACCATCTGCTCGTATGACGTCACAATCGATTCTTATCTGGCGTTCTCCGAGTGCTGCTAGGTTTACAACTGATCTGAGAGACCGCCCGATCAATCGCTGAATCTCCAATGTGCGGCCGGACTGCTTCCCCTTCGCCGCCTCTCTATCGGTACGCTCATTGCAGGAGCATGGCAGCATCCCATACTCAGCGGACACCCACCCAGTTTTGGAATTCCTTAGGAACAGCGGCACTCTCTCTTCTATCGTAGCCGCGCAAACAACATGAGTATTCCCAAACGTCACGAGGCACGACCCAGCGGAATACGGGTAGTACCCTGGCACTATCGATATCTGCCTCAGCTCATCATACCCTCGTAATAGGAACCGTTTCATCATCTGCACAAAAAACCTGAGCTATGTAACAAACTTCCAACCCAACGCATTGTACCACATGCTAATTACGAAACTCATTGGTTTTGTCCTACCCATCTTAACAAATTCCTCATTCGCCACAGAAAACCCCTTGTGGATCTAGTTGCTGCTCCCACGTAACTATACGCTGAAAAAATAATCTTCTCCGTTAACTATTTTTTAACCCTTCACATGCTAACCTACTTATAGAATCTTTATCCTCTAAGGGGAGGAAAACATGAAAAGCAAATTGGTAGGTTTAACGGTAGCACTATGTGTTACAGGAGTAGCATTCTTCAATCATGCATAGGAAGCACCCCACCGGGAAGGCCAATTTTAAATGAGTCTTCCTCTCCAGAATCAGAAGCCTTGCTGAGCTTCCCTGTTGAAGGGGGCACATGGCCCACTCCTTCAGAATGGACCACGTATATGGTGTAGCTTATTAGCTATCGCCATCTGTGCTCTCGCCTCCTGGTTGGGGTGGCGGTACTCGGCTCGCAGCACAGGGCGCTTGCAGGGCGGTGAGTACAGCTTCATATCCTCCTAGTCTATTCAGGGCCCGCCTAGCGTCTGGAAGATTTAGCTGTCCTCGATCCATCAGCGGCGTACCTGGAGGATCTGGTGCCGTAGGCCATACTGCAACCCACTCACCGTTCTCAGAGAGCGCGATAAGGTAATTGGGATCGTCGGCGATTTGCTCGATGGTTGGGCTAAGTGTGGGCCTACCGAAGCCAGGATAGAAGCCATGCTGTAAGCATGCACGAAACAGTTTCCGGAACGGTTTTCTTTCATGCGGTTCGAGCAACTGGAAATTGATGCAGCAGGCAACCTGAAATGATGTCAAGTGAGTTGACTGTACGGCTCTTGTTATACTATCATTGAGTTCGTGTGCAGCCGTGGAGAGGAGGTTTGGCTCATCGAAACTTTGACCGGCGACGTCATAGATCACTTGTCTTAGGCGCGTTGTAGCTTTCACTAGCGTTTGTCGCCCTACCTGAGATAGCTTAGAGATCCACACCGCCTCAGGCCTAAATGTCTGTCTGGCGGAGTGTGCAGCTCCTATTATCGCTACCACTGCCGTCATCAATTTAAAATACTTTCTTATTTTGTTTCCCATTAGGCATCTGTGTTTACGTGTACTGCATATTATACTACAGAGCAGAAACGGGAGTCAAGGGCTAAATTGATGTTTCGATATTATTATCTGCTGCGGATGCCGGGGAGCCTACTCAGTAGTCTCCTCTCCATCCTCCTCTTCTGATTCTGCGATGGCGGAGACGGATGTTACTGCCTCACCGCTATCGAGCCTAAACAGAATGACTCCCTGTGATGCTCTTCGTGTCACTCTTATATTCTCCACTGAACACCGCATTATCCTGCCGGCGTTTGTTATCATCATTATGTGGGTGTCTGGGCTTACGGGGAAGGAGGCGACAAGGTTGCCATTCCTCTCTGTGATCGATATGTTGGTGAATCCCTGAGTGCCCCTACTTGTCGATCTGTAGTCATAAATCGACGAGACCTTTCCGAAGCCGCGCTCCGTCACAGTCAGTATGAACTTCTCATTTTGCACGAGAGAAATCATCCTATCAACTATCAGGCCACCTGATAGCTTCCCCTTCCTCGCGCACTTCCTCAGGTTCTCGGCATTCTTAAAATACTCCTCCCTCTCGTCCATGCTATCGATTCCCCACTCATCAAGGATTGCCATTGATATAACCTCATCATCTGGCTTCAACCTAATTCCTCTCACGCCATTGGATGCCCTCCCGACAAAGACCCTCACATCATCGATTGCGAACCTATTGCAGATTCCATTTTTTGTTGAGATGAACACATCGGAATTTTTGGGAGCGAGGGCTACCCCGACGAGCTTCTCACCATCATCCAGTGATATCGCCTTCTTCCCATTCGATTGAATGTTAGCGAAGTCATCAAATTTGTTGCGTCTGATGTTGCCAAAGGACGTTACAAACACCAGTGTTTTCTCAGTCAGATCCTCATCTTTCCTGACTATCAGTATCGTGGAGATCCTTTCATTCTCCTCAATCGACAGCATATTCACAAGGGCACGCCCTTTCGAAGTTGCAGACCCAATCGGGAGCTTGTAAACCTTCATCTTGTAGACCTTGCCAAACGAGGAGAAGAACAAGATCGAATCATGAGTGTTGGCTATTATCACCTCCTGGACGACATCCTCCTCCTTCGTTTCCATGCCGCTCCTCCCACGGCCTCCTCGCCTTTGAGTTCTGTATGTTGAAAGGGGAACCCTCTTTATGTATCCGCCGAGTGTGTTTGTGATCACCATATCTTCACATTGGATCAGGTCCTCATCGTCAACATCCTCGAAGGAGTACTCTATCTGCGTTAGCCTCGGAGTGTTGTACTTCTCCTTGATCGCTAGCATTTCGTCCTTGATGATTTGTACGATTCTCTCCTTGGAGCCGAGGATGGAGAGGAGGTCATTTATCTGGTCAATAACATCACTCAGGTCTAGCTGAATCTTATCGCGTTCGAGCCCAGTTAGTCTGTGTAGCCGGAGGTCGAGTATCGCATCGGCCTGCTCATTGGATAACTTGTATGCCCCTGCATAGTCCGTCTCTCCATCCACGAGGGCAAGCATCGGCTTTATATTTTCCGCATTAAACACCTCGGCCATCATTGTATCTTTCGCTTCGTGTCTATCGGCAGCTCCACGTATTATCTCAATGACCCTATCTATGTTCGCTATCGCAACCGCGAACCCCAATAAGATGTGAGCCTTTGCACGGCACTTCTTGAGGTTGAACTTACTGCGGCGGACAATCACCTCCTGCCTGAAGTCAATGAAGTTCTCTATGATCTCTCTTAGGGATAGCTTCTGCGGCCTGTTCTTCACGAGAGCAAGCATGTTGTAGCCGAAGCTCACCTGCAGTTGCGTAAATTTGAAAAGCTGATTTAAGACGACTTCGCCAACGGCATCCCTCTTGATTTCGACTACGATCCTCACACCGTCCTTGTTCGATTCATCCCTAAGGTTGCTGATGCCTTCAATGGTTTTATCCTTTACGAGCATCGCTATTTTTTCAACGAGCTTTGCCTTGTTGACCTGGTATGGAATCTCATGTACAATGATGGTATCTCTATCTCCACCATCCTTGATAACGCTGGCTTTCGCTCTAACAACAACTGACCCACGCCCTGTTTCGAATGCGTTCCTTATGCCTGAGCTCCCCATGATTATTCCACCCGTTGGGAAGTCTGGGCCTGGTATGCAAGTCTGCATCAGCTCATCAACCGTGATCTCCGGATTATCGATAATCGCACAGCATGCATCGATGACCTCACCAAGGTTATGAGTGGGGATATATGTAGCCATCCCAACTGCAATTCCACCTGCTCCATTCACGAGTAGGTTAGGGAACCGTGCTGGTAAGACAGATGGCTCCATTATCGTGCTATCATAGTTCGGGCGGAAGTTGACGGTGTCATCGTCGATATCTGTTACTAGCTCATGGGCGACCTGAGCCATCCTAGCCTCAGTGTATCTGGGGGCAGCGGCTGAGTCTCCATCCATCGAACCAAAGTTCCCCTGTCCATCAACGAGAGGAACCCTTAGGCTAAAATCCTGAGCCAACCTAACCATGGTATCATAAATCGCAGCATCACCGTGAGGGTGATACTTTCCCATCACCTCACCGACCACCCTTGCAGATTTTCTGTATGGTTTGTTATAATGGTTCCCGGTCTCATTCATCGCGTATATGATCCTGCGATGAACGGGCTTCAGGCCATCCCGGACATCTGGCAATGCACGGGAAACTATGACGCTCATGGCATAGTCGAGGTATGAGTTCTGCACCTCCTCCTCTATCGGAACCGCCACTATGTTTTCGCTCTTGCCCATGCAATCATGCCACTAGAAAATGATGCCAGATTGTAGCACAAAACGTACTCCCCTGTGTGAAATTATGTGATCTGTGTGTGCTGTACTTACGACACCGTGGGGATAGTAGCGCTTCTGGTTCGTGTCCTAGGTGTTTGGTGCAGGGGTGGGTGTTGGGATCGGGTACCATGGGTTAGGTTCATCTGGATTGTTGTACAGTAGGAAGGTGGAGTTGGCCCAGCCTCCATCTGCCGCGAGTGCTGCGGATATCACGGGACTGATGTCGTTTAG
>JAIRZU010000028.1 GCA_031267075.1 Holosporales bacterium | reverse complement strand
AAGGGTTAAAAAATAATTAACGGAGAAAATTATTTTTGCACATGGGGGGATGGAGAGAGGAATGTGGCTGTAAGCCTAGTCCCAGATCAGACGCTACCCTTCTTACCTTCCGCAGATTCGTCTGAGCTTTCCAGTTCAGGGAGTTGCTTTCCGTCGAACACCAATCTCACATCATCTCCGGATAGAGTCTCCCGCTCCTCTGTCACTGTATGACGGAATTATCCCTCGCCCCAGACGTCGCTAGGAATGTAGTGGGCAGCCAATCAGGCTACCCACGGTATTCCTGGTTATTGCGGTGTGAGTGGGGGCCTGGTGTAGGAGATGTAGGATGTGGGGACGTTTTTGGGGCATCCCTTGTTCAGCGCTTCCTCTGTTGTTCTCCTTATGCATGCTGCGTGGGTGGCGGCTGACTCATTGTCACCTGGGCCGTAGTCGTAGTCTGATCTCCACAACCATGTGCCCTCAGCAGGGATATGTAGAATATCGAGGTATCCGGTGTACTCTATGGCTGCGATGGTTATTTCAACTCGTGCAGTAGTGTATGCCAAGGCTAGAGTCGCTGCTTGCTTGAAAGTGCTGGTGATGTCGCTTAGTGTTTCAGGAGTTATCTGTCCCGGGGTTTGCTTGTATGCTGCTCTGATTCTGTCCCCAAACCTATTGAAGAACAGGGCTGTTGTCATAGTGGCTTCGGGCGGGCCGTTCGTCTCTATGTATACGTAGTAGTCGTTCTGCTCGCTGATTGGTTGGGAGTACCAGCTATCTATATGCGCACTGCCGTAGGGGCAGGCTTCGGCAAGACCTGAGGCGTCGCAGACTTGGTGTAAGTTCTCTGCTAGCCAGTCCACAAGGTCCTGCATGAAGCCTGTGTCCTTAGCTGCATCGTTAACAGCCTGTACTGCCTTCTGTTGACATACTGGGCATAGGTATGGCTCTGGTACTTCGCCCGCTATGGATCCGCTGTCACCGCCTCCTTCACCATTCGGGTCTACTATTTTCGCTGTAGCCTGCTGTAAGGCACTTAGGAGGGTTGCTTCGGCCTTTCTGATAGAGCCGAATACCGTTGCTGGTGGTTCACGGCAAAGGCATATCTCTGGGGTGCCTATCAGTTGCTGGAGCTCTGCGACAGTTGCCTGGAGCCTTCTCACCTTAGCATGCAGCGATCCAACGTCTTCAGCTGTTGCTGCGGTGTCATCTTCACTTCCTACTGCTCCCTTGATCTTCAATAACCCATAGGCCCCGTCGCTTATCTTCGCAGTATCGTCTGCTATCCGCCGCGTTCTACCGAACAGTGTGACAGCACTACTCTGATCGCCTTCTTTACCAGTCAGATCCATGAGTCTCCTTGCCTTGGCATGTAGCGAGCCAGTAGAACTGTCGGCTACGGGGGCGTCACCGATGCTTCCCGTTGCCTCCTTGATCTTCGCTAGTGAGTTATTTCCAGTTGTTAGCGTCTCGTACGCATCTCTAGCGCTGTCAGCAGCGGCATCTGCTCGAGCATGTATCTCCACTAGCCCAGTGGCGCCACTTGTGACGGCTGCGTATGTCCCTATTGCTTTGCCAAATAGTGTGTCCTGCCCTCCAGGATCAGACTTGGTACCTATTGCGTTTTGCACGCCCTCAGTGTTGCTGGCGGCCGCTGTTGCTTGACTGTGAATCGCAGCTAGCCCACTGCCCTCATCATTCAGTACCCCTGTGATTGGTTCCAAGAGGGGCTTTATGTCTTCAGTCGTTATTGATGAGGGTATCTCGATGGAAGGTTGTCCATCAATGGATTGCTTGAGCTTCAGTAACTCCTGCTGCATCTCATTGATAGATTGCTGGAGGAATTCCATGGTTTCAAACAGCGTCCCCCTACTCGGGTGAGGTATTACCTCCCCCGTTCTCTCAACTAAGCTCTTAACCTCTCTCTCTCTCTCTCTAGAACTCCAGGCCTCACAGGCTATTAGTCCTAGAATGAGTGTTGATGTTAGTAGTTTGCTTTTCATGTGTTTCCTCCCCTTAGAGGATATAAGATTCTATAAGTAGGTTAGCATGAGAAGGGTTAAAAAATAGTTAACGGAAGAGATTATTTTGCACATGGGCGTAAAAACAATTTGCGTCCCAAAACACACCCGTATAGCATAACCATGTGAGGTCTCTAAAGGCTACGCCGTTGCTGAATCCTGTATTTCTGTACGGCCTTATGGGTTTAAAGGACTCACTCCTATGGAGTATGTTAGTAAAGTTCTGGAGGTAGCTGAGTTGTCTCATAGAGGATGAACTTGTACAACACACTTGGAACGCTTGACTGTCCTACTGTGCATTTGGTAGAATGGGTGTTGTGGATCGAAGTGATGTGCTGCTAGCAAAGGATGCTCCGGAATGGAAGTAAGCATTAACGACAACAATGTAGATCATGCTCTTAGAGCTCTTAAGCGGAAGATGCAGAGGGAAGGCGTTTACAAGGACATGAAGATTCATTGTCACTACGAAAAGCCATCAGAGAAGAAGGCTCGCAAGCGCATGGAGGCGCTACGTAGAGTGAAGAAACTGAACAGGCGTAACAACAGTACTGAGATGACAAGAGGGCGCTCTCTCACAAGGAGTTATTGACGTTCCTACAGATCTAATATGCCTTCTATAACGGGGGCTACTCGTGGGGCGTGTAAGTTAGAAGGAGTTGTTGTGATGTGGGTAAGAGAGTCCGTCATAATGGCTGTGTAAACTCGTCAAAGAGGATGTAGAACTGGTTCAGGGCCAATTTCCATTCTCTTAAGTCTTCCATACAAAGTGATCCTGTATGTCTGAGACATTTACCAGGCTAGTTGATGAAGCTTGTTCAAGTACGAACCACTCTCTCCGTACGGCCTTTATATTAGGGAAAATTTTCAGAGATGAAGAGCAGTTGTGGGGCAAATCCACAAATATGCATATCGCGAGGCTTATGCAACGAGACATCTAACTAACGTAGTTGATACAGGAAACTTCATCGCTCAAACAGTCCCAGAAATCACGCAAACTCAGGCCAGAGACGACTATGCCTAAGTGGACTGATTGGGCTATCAACTACGTTAGTTAGATGTCTCTATGCAACAACTCTGGTGTAAGCTAGCAACCCATACAATTCCTCCTCTTGACTTTTGGCCAGAATTTTAATATACTATCCATAGCAGGAAATACCGCATAAGAAAAATTATGATAAAAATGAAAGTCGCACTGACTGTAATAGCGATAGGTGCGGTATGCTATACAAACGGGGCAGCGGCCAGTGATACTCCTCCAGATAATCCCAACCCGCCCTTCCCCGAAATCCAAGATCTGCGCCAGCGTGCGGCCTACAGAGAGCTCGTTACTGGGCTAGGGGACACCCACCCAGAAGGCCCTGGAGACTCTCTCAACCACGATATCGAACGAGAGACGCCAGGCCTACTTTGGAAGCTAAGAATAAGAGATTATAATCTTGAACAGCTCGGCGCCATTGTCGCAGATCTGCGAGACCAAATCGAGAACTATATCAAAAAGTCAGAAGGAGACAAAGCAATCCATAAGAGAACCGATAAGGCGGCGGCTGAACGAGAGAGCGAGAGAGCCGGAGCAGAAGCACAAAGGAGGAGACGGGCCTACGAAGCCGCTATAGAACAAGCCCGAACAATGCGTCGAGAAGCCAAGGCAGCCCTCGCACAGGAGCACAATAACAACCCTCCAATGGAGGCGTGCGAAAAGGTGGAGCGCGAGATAAGACTACTCCTTGAGCAGACCCCCGGGCCCGACATAGGCATGCCTCAAGTGCAAACAACCCCCGCGAGCGCAGATCCCGAACGGCTCAGAAGAGTCGCGAGAATAATGGCGGAGAGGCTCCAGGCGGAGATCAGAACAGACCCCGGACTCAATGCCCTGCGAGAGAAAATCGACATGGCCGGGAGAATGGAGGCGAGAATAGAGGAGGGACGCGCCGCCGGCAGCCGGCTCGAGAAAATGCGAGCACTGCTGATGGAGGCCCTACAAGGCTGCGACCAGATACCGCGAGACCAAATACCACCAGACGGATGGAGCCCTGCAGACCAAGAGCAGATCCAGAGAGTCCGCAATGAAGCGAACGCGGGCCTACGAAGAGTGGAAGAACTGAGAGAGCAATGGCAATGTGCACAGCGAGCCCACGATGTAGCTGACCAGGCTATCGCTGAAATCGAGGCAGCTACGAGCGAACAATGCGCCCCCATCCTGCTGAAGTACGCGGACAGCATAGCCAACACCCTCGGCAAAACCGCACCGAACCAGCGACGTCCCGTAGAGAGGGCGCTCCTACAAGCAATAGACGAACGCAGTCGGTCCCGG
Organism: Holosporales bacterium; assembly: GCA_031267075.1. Taxonomy (GTDB): domain Bacteria; phylum Pseudomonadota; class Alphaproteobacteria; order RUG11792; family RUG11792; genus JAIRYU01. The sequence goes on along the minus strand of JAIRZU010000028.1, from coordinate 10,728 downwards.
ACACAACCCACATCTGGGGCAACATACCTGGACACCCCAGAGTGCCGTGCTGCATTAGAGTGGGCGGAGCAGAGACTGCGGAGTGCGCAGGGTGGGCCTCCAAACCAAAGGGCCATAAGGGCAGCAGCAGAGTGGGTTGGTGAGCAAACCGACCGAAGCGACGTTGTCGCCAACAACAGATATGCCAGAATACTGGTGGACCGTCTCAAACAAAGAGTGCCGCCCCCTGATGATATGGCGGAGCGTGTACTGGCGATACAGCGAGACTGCATCGACGGCCTCGCTGTAATCGCCACACAGGTCAGCGAGAGGAACTTCACACGGCTACCGGACGCCAGAGAGTTCGACCGCATTATGCACCACCATGGCATGCACCCTCCCAAGGGCTGCTCGCAAAACCTCTTTACGCAGATTAATCAGAACAGAGGAGAGGCGAGGGAGCTCTATGAAGCAATACAGCGGGTCACCCCTCCGCAACTAGCTAATCAGGTACCCTCTAGTGCGTCACCGGAAGGCGCGCTGCGACTACAGCGAACCCTCATGAACCAACTTACCAATGCGGCCATACAACTCGGCGAAGGAAACCGGAATGCGGTGCAAGCTGTACGCGACATAGCAGCCCGGATATTCAATGATCCCACTATACAGCCTGACCAATACCCACCAGAAATCCGAGCGCACCTGCAGGCTGGCAGAGAAGATGCGGCTGGTATCCTAGAGCAACTCGGGATAGAAACCGGCCCGCAGCAATCCAGCCAACAACTCCACAGAGCGCCTCCACCATCCAGAGCCCAGCCACAAATGTCAGCCCAAGTACGTCAGCAGACCAACACATTCATGACAGTGGCACGCCTCCTCGGATGCCAACGAGAAGTCGTTGAGGGCCTCGCACGACCGGTGTATGAGGGTGGAATCAACCATACCGCCATGCAGGTAGGAGAAAGAGTTGGAGCCCAAACGCAAGTTAGTGTACTCGAGCAAGCCGTTGGGCGCCTACAAGAAAGCAACAGAGTTAGCCCCCAGGGGTATGCAAACGCGGATGAGGAGGCAAACCAGCGCACCATCGTACGGTTGCTAGGAATACTGGAGCAAGACCTGCGCACACAAACCGTGGCGCGACTCGCCAGATTCAGAAGAATGGTACAGGCAGCCCGCGAGCAGGTCCAACAGGAGATGAACAGCCAGGAAGCAAGGGCCAGCAGAGACCCGCTCAAATGGACCGTCACGAGAAGGCTCACTCTCTGCGGAGAAGCCAGACCGTCGGAAACGCTGATAGCCCAGGCAAGACAAATCATTGAGGAGGAGCTACGCCGCGTGCCCGCAGTAGCCGCACAACAACCCCCTCTCGCTGATCCCGCACAACGCATACCCGAACAGGAGCACGCCCTACTCCAGGTAGCGGAAGCCCTTAGATGTTCCCCAACGCACATCGACCAACTCAGGAATCCGCAGTACGAAGATGGCGTCAACATCCCAGCCGTGTGGCTCTTAGAATATATCAGGAGCGTGACTAGACTCAGACCACTAGAACTCGCACGGGAGCGTACCCGACAACCGGACCTAGCGCAACTTCCCACCGAGTACGGAGATGCGCAACCCGGACTGCAAGAGCGCGCCAGAACGAACGACGTAATCATCCGCCAGCTGCAAGAGGAACTAAGACTGCATATCGAAGCTCACATACGAGCGGTGCTCGAGCAATTCGATGAGTACACCAGGGAAAGGCATAACCAACTTGTAGCCACTCTACGCAGCCCAGAGGCGATAGGGAGTGGTGACCCGTACAGATGGGTGGTGAGACGAATTCTAGGCGACCTCGAGGAACCCGATGCATCGCAGGAGCTGCAGAACAGGGCGCTTCCATACCTGGCACGAGCACTGGAGGCCCCTCCTGCCGCCCCACAGCCAACCTCACCTGCAGCTGGTCAAACTGCTGCCGACGGCAGCATCCCTATAGCACAGATAAGCAAAGAGATCACGGAGATACTCGATCTCGCACGGAGCGCAGGGATGAGCGTTGGCATGGTTGTATCTCAGGCGGCACAAGGGTGGACGCTGACAGAGAACAGCAATACGAATGAGGAAAACCTAAGGACCATACTGAACAGAATGGACAGGGTACATCGACAACAGAAGCAGAGTCCCCCCTACGATCAAGGGAAGTTAATATCACAGGTGAACATAGCGGCCAGGGGAATGATCATGGAGTACCAGGAACCGCAGACCGGACTCAGTCAATACAGACTGCTTCTTGACCGAGCGGTGGAGGTGTGCGCGCAACTCGGCGACCAAACCCCGCCACCAGAAATAGTTCAACGAGTAATGCAAACCATCGACAACAGACGAATACAGATCCAGCAGGCCGCACCGGAGCCACAACCAGCGGCCGCAGCGACTGTGAGCGACGCAGTCAACCTCCTTTGCCAACAGCTCGAGCAAGCCATGGAGATACGTACCGCAAGACCCACAATGCTTCCGGAGCCTCTTGCCAGGGTGGCACTGCAGGGGGTGGGAATAGATGATCCTCCCCCTGAGGTACTCGCCCCCATCATCACTATCCTCTCAGCCGTACCAGGCTCCGGCCAAAGCCTGGAGATATCGAACGACTGGACACAGCAACAAATAGCGGCACAGGCCGCTGCAGTCTGGGTGGGATACGGCTCGCAGGCAGGTGATGATCCCTACCGTGCTCTCGAGTGTCTAGAGAGTGCCAGCCAGATACACGCGCTTGCACGTATCCCCGTGGCAAGAGTCGACTCCCTCATCACAGTAGCGAAAGAGGTCGACATAAAGAGCCAGCAACAACCACGACCCGCCCCATGGCTTCAGGGACCCTATGCAGTACAGATTCCACCCCCAGGGCTTCAGGGGTCTTATGCAGCACAGATCCCACCTCCAGGGCTTCAGAGATCTTATGCAATACCGATCCCACCCCCGGACCAGCAGAACCCGGGAGAGCCAGGAGACAGCGGCGGGAGGAAGATAACGATCCTTGAGCGATTTGTCAACGAAGACGCGGTAATGAACCTGGGTCCAGAGGAAGCAACAAGGGCATACCTGAGGGCCATAGGGCGACAGGATCCCCCCTCCACTGTAATGCGGGCAACCAGGAGACTCCTAGAGTCAGCCACAAGAGTACGCAGAGAGCAAACACCGGAAGGCGACACGATGCCAAACCCCGCCAGCATTGCGCGGGAAACCGGAAGAGCCGCCGTGTTCATGAACCATGCGATGTCACGCACTGCCGACAAAGGCATAATACGGCGGAGTGCGATGTTCGAAATATGCAGGACGATACTGCAAAACGTAACACCAGGCATACACCTGAGTCGCGTCATAGAATTGCTCCAAACCATGGAGAAAGCCTGCGAACAAGTTAGGAAAAACAAGCAGCTGGACCGCCGCAGTGCAGCCACCGAAGCGGCTATACGGGAGGTAGGAGCAGCCCAGCGGATCATGCGAATAAAGGACGAACACGAGAGAGAAAAAGCGCTCTGGCTGCTGGCGGTCAAGCAGACGCCACTGTCTGAAGCGGGTGCAAGGAGAGTGGAGGCAGTGAAATTAACCAAGACATTTGACATGATCATGGGTGAGAAGGAAGACGTTCACCCAGTCAAGAGCATCGTGGGGAGCGACGAAATGGAGGGGCTGATTAGCCTGTTCCACGACCCCCGATATGCCTCGGGACCAGTCACACCCGACTCGACAATGGGACAGGCCCAGGAAGTAGTAGACAGAGTAAACCCATCAGGCCCCCGCAAAGCACAGATTCATGCTGCACGCGAGATCATCGAACTCAACCACCAGCTGGACGCGGACGCGCGCCAGCCCCCCGATAAATCGGACAAAGTAGACGAAGCAAAACTACTCAGCCTGGTCCACGCAGCAGCACGGAGCGCCGTAAGCAAGCACGGCTACGAAACGAACAATCTCGTGAGGCTGCATGCGCTGATGCTAGACGCCAATAGGATATGCAGGGAGACGGGCAACGAAACGCCAAACGCCGAGGAAGTGCAGCGAGTAGCCTGCGGAATAGACAACGTGATGAAAGGACGACAGCTGCAAGGTGGCACCACCACAGCGAATCCAGAGCCCGCGGTCGACGGAGCCCAGCAAGCAGCAAGCGGTACAGGCAGCACTAATGCCCCAGCACCAGTGCCCGATCAAGAGGAAATCGATTGGGAGACCGTGTTAGGAACAATAATGTCCATGGGTAATGGGGCATACGACGACCTCATACAAGCCAGCAACGATGGAGACAGAGAAAGCGTGAAGGCTGTCCTGGAGGCTATGCTAGTAGAACAAGGAGTCGGCAACTACGCAGATCAGCAGCTCGAAGATGGTGTGGAGTACGTCAGACGAGCGGCAAGGCAGGCAGCGAGCACCGGGCAAACAGCACAAACCGGAGATGCCTAAGCAACGGAGTTAGGGGGAGCGTACAGGCTCCCTCAAACCGTAAACTGCAGCAGGTGTACGTGGCGGTATCCAGGTCGAATAATGGGCACATTGTCGTACCATTTTGAATCTTTTTCAACAAGACAGCTGGGCAGAACAATCTTCAAACGCCTGGGTTTGCCGTGAAGATCAAACATGTAGGGCACTGAGCTTTCATACAATAATAAATAAAGTTGCATAAATTTTGTAGACGGGCTTATGAAAGCTATGGTAGACTTAAATCGTCCTTGGAGCTATCTCTCTCATAAGGTTCCGGAGGACGTATCATCCCTATAGAATGTTATGTTTGGGGTGGTGGGGAGATGTTCTCTCACACCATCCCATTGTTTGCATGTGCCCACATTCTGGTACGTTGATCAGATGCTCGTATGGCGCCCCGAATCTCACAAGTAGTAGGCTCTGTGAGTGAAATTTACCTTCAAGCAAAAATACGGTTGACTTTTAAGAGATGGACAAACCACCGGCTTTTAGCCGGTGAGTTGTTGTTTCTTGAAGACGGATTCTAAGAATCCTAAGACTTACAGCAGCTTGGAACGATGATGTTTTGCTCAACATTCTTCAATCATAAAAATCGTGAGGCAGCCCTGAGCCATGCCACATTATGGGTTGAAAGGACTCACTCCACTTTGAGTGAGTTGACTATGCTGATGATTCTTTGCTAAGATCAATGCACGTGACCTGCTTTGGGTGGCTGTTTGACTATCAGAAGTGCCATTGCCACAGCGTTGGTATTCCTAGTTGCTGTCGGTTGTGAGACTGCAAAACATCAGGTTCATGACGAGCCTCAGCAGGAGCCTAGTGCTTCCAATAATGATAACGATGTGCTCAGCATAATAAAAGCTGAGGAGCGTCGCAATGGTATTCCGGATGGCCTTCTCCTATCGATAGCAACCGTCGAATCAGGTTGCTCTCCGTACGCTGTAAACACAGCAAGGAAGGCTGTGAGACTATCTTCCAAAGATGAGGCAGTGCGGTTTGTTGAGGCAAAAGTTCAAAGAGGGAATCGCAACATGAGTATCGGATGCATGCAGCTTCATCACAGAACACACAGTAAGAATTTCGCATCCGTCTCCGATATGTTTGATTGCGCAAAGAACGTAGCGTATGCAGCAGATTTGCTAAAGGCACTTCATGACAAGTATGGAAGCTGGGAGAAGGCGGTTAGAGCCTACCACTCCGGGAAGGCTAAGTACAATACCATATACTACAGGAAGGTCATGAGACAGTACGGCGGCGACAAGCAGCAGCTTGTCAATTGATGAAGCATGAAGAGTGACCTACATAGCTGTGTACGACCAGATCATGACGGCTAGTAGTAACCTCCTTCACAATATCGATGCTGAGCAGGCGCTCCTCGGGGCAATCATACTCAACAACAATTTGATAGATGATATCCCAGACACATTCCGTTCGTACCACTTTGCTGCCGATATCCACTCTAGGATCTATGAGGCGATGCTTAAGATCCGGGAGGCTGGCTCAGTGGCTGACCCCATTACCATCTCAGTCTACCTTAAATCTGATGAAGTTTTTGAGGCGGCCGGAGGGCAAAAGTACCTCGTAGATTTGCTAGATTCCGTACTGTCGCTTGCTAGTATATCTGACTATGCCAGGATCATCTATGACCTATACATCAGGCGGCAGCTGATCGAAATCAGCGATAGGACCGTTGGGAAAGCCAACTCATTTGATACGTATGAAAAGGCTGAGGACATCGTTGAGTCGGCAGAGAAAGATTTGTACGATCTCATTAGTGGCTATACCGAGAAGGGAAGGCTTGTCGCATTTAGCGATGCCCTAGCTGAATCCATCGAGGCCGCCACGCTAGCATTCAAACGAGACAGCAGGATCGTTGGCGTAACAACCGGCTTCAAGCTGATAGACAAGAACCTAGGCGGTCTACATAAGTCCGACCTCTTGGTTGTAGCTGGACGCCCATCAATGGGTAAAACTGCCTTCGCCACTAACGTCGCATTCAACGCTTCTAAAGCAAAACTAAACAACGCTGCCGAAGGTGCTGCTGTGGCGTTCTTCTCACTTGAGATGTCAGCTGAGCAGCTAGCAACGAGGATCCTGGCAAGCGAGTCCGGTGTGGCATCCGACGGTATTCGCCGCGGAGAGATTCCCAAAGACTCATTCGAAAAATTCGTATCGATCAGCAGGGACTTGGAGAGGCTAGAGCTCTACATAGATGATACTCCAAACATTACCGTAGCGCAAATCAGAAATAGAGCCCGCAGGCTGAAGCGTCAAAAAAAGATAGGGCTCATAGTGATCGACTATCTGCAGCTCATAGAGGCATCCTCAGTACGCCGAAATTCCGATAATAGGGTACATGAGATCTCCGAGATCACGAGGTCACTAAAGGGGCTTGCAAAGGAATTGGATCTCCCAGTCCTAGCGCTATCACAGCTATCGAGGGCGGTTGAGCAGCGCGATGATAAAAAGCCACAACTATCTGATTTGAGGGAATCTGGCTCAATCGAACAGGATGCCGATGTTGTGATGTTCGTGTTCAGAGAGGAGTACTATAAGGCCAGAAAGGAGCCGACTGAGGGAACGATCGAACACGATAAATGGAAGGCTGAGATGGAGCACATATACAACCGTGCCGAGATAATAATAGCGAAACAGCGGCATGGCCCGATAAGCACAATCAGGCTTTTCTTCGACGGTAAGCTCACTAGGTTCGGCAACCTCCTGAACGACTAGGCAGGAACCAGCCTGGGGCGCCTTCCACCAATCCCAAAGTAAAGAATGTCATTGACACAAGCCCAATACATGATACAATATGTTCTGTGTTGTGCAACTAAGAATTTGCAAGGAGCGAGAGAATAATGATGCTGAAAGCGATAGCTGCCCTGATGATGATAACCGTGGTGTGTAAGGCAGGAGGGGGGAACAGAGTTCTAAGCGGGCGAGAGCAAATGCGGAAGGCCATGGATGGGGCGCATCAGGAATTTGGACAAAGAAAAGAACTGCCGGTGCCCGCCGGAGACTACTTCACGCTGCCTCCCGATACAGCGAGGGATGTGTTAGGGAAAGCAACCCACATAGCTCAAGAGGTAGCGATAACGCAGAACCGTCTCATCGTACTCGTGCCCCACAGCGGCGGGAGCGTCGAACGCATGAATGTCGCCAATCAGTTGTCGCGGATCCTGAACGTAGTACGGGAAAGTCGGCTGGAGCTAAGACCAGGAGTGCTCCTAACACTAACCGGCCTACTGATCCTAAAAAGCCTCGGTCAAGCTAGGATACCACTGCTGGGGGGCGATGCCGGGCAACAACCGCTGAATCGGGAGAACGCCATGCAATACCTCACGAAGCGCATACAGTACCTCACAAAGCACATACACGACCTCGAAAACGAAGCTGTCCCCCCTGGGGACTCCGGTAGCATCGCGCCTACCAGCAGCATGGCCGTGCTAACCACAGCTGACGACGAAATGAGGCGCCAAAAGACCCCGATGGGTGTGCTGGCCTACATCCTAGGCGAGTTGGCTGTGGCAGAGGCAACTGTGACCCACGCCCAGTACCCGGAAGGCATACGGACGACAAGTGAATACGCAGCATTGTACAGAGTAGCGGCAGACAACGCGGGCGGGGCCGCAGTTCAGGCTGGACTCCCCGGGATCGGAAGCCTTCTGCCGCTTGTCCCACAATACGTAAGAGAGCTGAGCAGGTACGTCGACATGGAAACCCGGAGCGCCCCAGGAGCCCACGAGCAATTTGCCAAAGCTGATAGCATAGTGTGGGAGCATATGCTGGGCCTGTGGCTGCAATCGAAACCCGCGCTCACGGCCTACACACCCACAGTGGCCACACCATCACAACCATGAGCATCCGTGGGTAGTCTGAGAGGTATCCGATTGGAACGTCAAAGAGAACATTGTGGTGATATAATCCAGTTAGCCAAACCGAGGCCTGTGGAAGTAGGAGTTTCATGGAGATCTACAATGCTGGAAATGCTGGGATTGCCCTTAAGAGAATGGAAATTGGCCCTGAACCAATTTCACATCCTCTTTGGCGAATTTACACAGCTGTTTTGATGGACTGGCTACTAGGTTTCCTAATCCTCACCTCTCTGGTCCGACAGTATCATCTGCTAGATCCTCCAGCATTTTCAGCGACAGGTCGATGTATTGGTTTTGCAGTTCTCTGTTGTTACGGGCATCCTTCAGCCTATCTGATAGCCTACCTATTACCAATGATATTATCCTATTCTGGATCTCTGCAGCCAATCCCACATGAAGCTTCTTGAACGATGCGGAGTACTCATTTTGCTTACTCTCCACTGCGGCTGCGATCTTAGCAGTAGAGGCCTCTATTATTTTCCTAGCCTCATTTTCTGCGGTGGTTATGGATTTCTCAACTCTGACCTTCTCCTCCTCTACGTCGGATCTCAATTGCTTGAGCTTCCCTTCTGCTTCTTTCTTTCGAACCTCAAGCGAGCTAATCTTACTCCTTACGCCATCCACCTCGTTATCTAGAACCATCGTGATTTTTGCTGACACAAGCTTCCAGAGAATGATTGCAGTTGCTACGAAGCTTATGACAAGATAGGTGTGGACGTCCTGGAAAATACTCATGCGACCACCAGCAAAGCCTACGACCTACCCGAAATCAGTCTCTCGAAAACGATCTGGGCTGTTATGTCTATCTGGATCTTGAACGCTGATCCGAGGTTTCTAAATTCATCATTCGCTCGCTTCCTCGTTTTGCTGATAATCTCATCATGCTCCTCCTTCATAATCCTCAGTTGCTCGTCCATGGTAATCTCTGTCTTCCTAACCGCCTTCCGAATGATCTCAGTTGTATTCTTAATCTCAGTCTCCTTCATGGATTCTATCTCTGTTTCAAGCCCGGTTATATCGGTCTCTATGGCGTTTATGTCGTGCTCTTCCTTCGATACAAACGTATCCCTCTCAGCTAGTGCACTGTTTAGTCTCGGGATGACGCGCCTGCGAAGAAATACCACCAACACGGATAGGCATACGAATAGCCAGAACAGCTGCGATACGTAGAATGATGAATTAAGCTGCGGTAACATAAGGCTGTCTCAACGTGACTCCTCTCATGACACAAACAGAATTATCATCGCTACTACGAATGCAAGAAGTGCTACCGACTCCACTAGTGCGAAGCACAACATGCTAGATGACATAAGGTCATTCTTCGCTGATGGGTTCCGTCCTATAGAGTCTACGAGCGATGAGAACAACTTCCCAAGTCCGATCCCGACTCCAAACAGTGGGAGTACGGCTATCCCGGCTCCTATTAACTTTGCTGCTCCTACATCCATACTAAACTCCTTTCTTATTCCTATGTGATGAATCTCCTAGAGATTCTGCCATGTACATACATGATAGTGTTACGAACACGTAGGCCTGCAGCACACATACCGCGAGCTTAAAGATGTTCATGAGAGTATCAAACGCAATTGGAAATATGGCTAATGGCGCGAACTTTGCAGTCCCTGCTATTGACGATGCAAAACCAGCTACCACTTTGATCATTATGTGCCCAGATACCATGTTCGCAAACAGTCTGATTCCGAGGCTGAGAGGCCTAAACAGAAACGACATTGTCTCGATGATTATGAAGAACGGTATCATATAGCGTGGGATTCCATCTGGACAGAAGTGCCTAAAATACTGCCTCCCCTGAGTACATATGCCAACTACGACAGACGCTATGAAGACGGCCGTAGCCATCCCAACAGTGACAATCAATTGACTCGTAAACGAAAACGCGAACGGTAGTAGCCCCAGCACATTCCCAATCATGATAAACAGGAATAGCACCATAATGTACGGGAATATCAATAGCCCACGGTTCTCCACGTTCCCACTCACAATGCCACCGATGAAGAAGAATAACTTCTCCACGACAACCTGCAACCTCGTCGGAACAAGGTTCTTATTGGCCGTACCATGCCACAGCACGCAGCATACAATCGCCACAACCAGCATCATGAAAATCGATGAATTCGTGATCGATATGTCAAAGCCACCGATGCTCAACGGCAGAACATTGCATACCTCAAACGACGACATCGGATCGTGCTGCATCCGTAACTATAAGCCTGAAACAAACACTACTGTCTAGTCTACCACAACTCCTCCTGCAAGGCACTATAATCCTGACATAAAAATAATCTTCCGCGTTAACTATTTTTTAACCCTTCACATGCTAACCTACTTATAGAATCTTATATCCTCTAAGGGGAGGAAAACATGAAAAGCAAACTCATAACATCAACACTCATTCTAG
>JAIRZU010000055.1 GCA_031267075.1 Holosporales bacterium | reverse complement strand
CTTCAGAATCAGAGTTATTGCCAGGAGACACGAAGCGCAGAAGCGGAGTGTACTCAGAGGTACATGAGCATTCGAGCACCGGATCGACGCAGGAAGAAACTGATTGTGAACGGAGTTGGAGAAAGTCTAGTGAGGCTGTGGCAGGTTGCTACGATGATGTTGTGATTGGTGACATAGCAATGTCATTTGATTCTGTTCTTGAAGAGTCGATTCGGTATGGCAAATCTTTTTGGGATAGATGCTCCCTTCTCTTCGTCCACAGCGTACTACACTTGTTCGGATTGGATCATGTTAACTCCGCTGATGCAGAGGTTATGGAAGACACAGAGGTGAAAGTTCTTAGGTCTTTCGGAATAGTAGATCCACATATTTTAGGGACGGACATAGAAAAGCCATGAACCACGGTGAAGGCAGGAGCATACTAAGGGACTTCCTATCGAAGCTATTCTGGGGAAGGTTGTTCAAGGGAGCATCTCTTCGAGAGACGATCGAGGAAATCATAGTGGAGGACGACTCGTCTGAAGTCCAGTCAATCGCTAAGAATGAAAGAGAGATACTGGGGAATGTCCTGAACCTGAGGGAGGTGCAGGTTCGCGACATAATGATTCCAAGAGTCGAGATTGAAGCCCTTCCAACGACAGCGAGACTAGAAAGCATAATCTCGAAGTTTGTTGAGTCTCAGAAATCCTCGATCATCATGTACCAGGGGACGATCGATAACGTTGTCGGAGTCATCTACATCAAAGACGTCGTGAACTGGTTTTATATGGACAAGCCGTTTAACGTCAATATGTTTGTGAAGAAAACTCTGTTCATCCCACCTACGATGAGAAGCATGGACCTGCTATTCAAGATGCGCGAGACTGGTATAAAGATTGCGATGGTAGTGGACGAGTACGGTGGTATCGATGGAATCGTCTCATTCAGAGATATCATCGAGGAGATCATCGGCGACATCCAGGACGTCGCAGAAATTAAGAACCACAGAAAGAAGGTAATGCGAAGCTCAGACGGATCGGTGATAGTAGATGCGAGATCCACCTTCAGCGAGATTCACAAACTCGGTGGAATCAAGATAGTCCCAGATGATAAGTCAATCGACACGATAGGAGGGGCGATAGCGTCACTGATCGGCAGAGTTCCAGTTAGAGGCGAACTCGTCGTATGCCAAAAGCAGAAGATCGAGTACGAAATACTAGATGCCGACCCAAGGCGCGTCAAGAGCATAAAAATCCGCCAGATACCCTAGGACTTCCCCACATGGAGAAACGACCTCTTGTGGGGAGGTTGTTTCTGATGAGGGGGGGGAGGCAACCTAGGTGATTGGTTCTACTGGTATGGGGGGTGGGATAGCTTGGCGCTGGTATATGATGTACGTGCCGGTTTCATATCCCCTGGCGGTGCATCGGTATATCCAGTTCCGTATCTCGTACTTTAAGCTTAGCTTCTGCATCATTGTCCCTGTTGGTGGGCCTTCGCACAGATTGGTAACTTGATTTTCGCTCTGCGCTTGTTGCTGGCTTGGGTTCAGAGAGGCGGCGTTGTTGAGAAATACTATTTCGTCGACAACATACCTCGTGAGTTCGTCCGCTGCTGCATCACTGATCGCGCGTATTGCGTCGGGTATGGTGCTGCCTGGTGGGTATACTACTGTAGTTGGGTAGCGGGTCTCTTGCGTGTCGCCCGTGTATCCGAGGATGAGTTGTTGATCAAGGCTACTGTTATTCATGACTGTGCATAGCAGTGGCTTTCCTCGATCGGTAGCGGTGGCATATGTGTAGCGTCCACCAAGGCCGGTCTGTGGTTGTGCGTTCCTTTTCCACTGCCATCTGTCGCATATTTGCTGAACGGTTGCGAAGCCGTCGGAGCAGTCGAGTTGCTGCCAGATTATCCGAGTGATGGTGGTCATTGCGTACGGAGGTAGCTGGGTTAGGTTGTGCAGGTAGTGTGCGAATTGCATTGCCCCATGAATCAACCATTGCTGATGGGTGAAGAGGAATAGACCTGTTGCTGTTTGAGCTTCCTCCGTTCTAGTCGCCTCTTTTGGCGGGGTTCCCAGCAGGAGTTCGAGTGTGCCAATCCTCTGCTCAAGTGTTTCAACTTTGCTTTTTAGTATTCTATTTTCTTGGAACAGTGTCCTAGCTGGAACCAGATCTCTGCTAACTAAAGGACTCTCTCTCTCTCTCTAGAACTCCGCGGCTTCCATACACTTCCATCATTCCTATAACACATAGTGCTACCGTTAAACCTACCAATTTGCTTTTCATTAGGATTCCTCCCCTTAGAGGATAAAGATTCTATAAGTAGGTTAGCATGGGAAGGGTTAAAAAATAGTTAACGGATGAGATTATTTTTGAGAAAGATGCAAGAGGGCTTTAGCATATCAGCTTGATGGCAAATCTTCATGGGAGCCACTATTCCCTCGCTCCGGATCTCACAACTTGCTATACTGTTAGCCAGTATGAGATATATGGAAGAGCCTAAGAGCTTTTGCCGATTGTAGCCAAGCATGCGCTTTGCGATGTCGTGTGCCATTGGAATTTCGGGGTGAGAATGTGTTTGTAGTGATATGTCCGGGAAGTTATTGATTGATGCCAGTTTTGCTGGCGAGACTAGGGTTGCGGTTATTGGAGCAGATGGACAGCTTGAGGTTTTTGAATCCGAGTGCCCAACAAATAAGCCAATCAAAGGCAATGTTTACCTTGCAAAAATAGTGAGGATTGAACCGGCTGTTCAGGCTGCGTTTATTGACTATGGAGGTAGCAAGCATGGATTTCTTCCATTCTCAGAAATCCACTACGACTACTTCAACAAGAACGTTGTGAAATCTGCCGAGAACGATCTCTCATTTAATGGGGGAGAAGCAGATCGCAAGGCGCGCGTCAGCCCACTAAAAATACAAGAGGTCATTGCCACGAAGCAGGTTGTGCTAGTTCAGGCGGAGAAGGAAATACGAGGCAACAAGTGTGCTTTCTTTTCAACGTTCATAAGCCTACCGGGAAGATACTGCGTACTCATGCCCAATCCGCCGAAGGGTAAAAAGAACGCCATTTCAAAAAGGATAGAGGCGTCTGAAAAGGAGAGATTAAAACAGATTTTCCAATCACTCAATATCCCAGAGGGGGTGAGCTGCATAGTTAGAACTGCTGGTGATAGCAGAACGAAGCACGAGATAAAAAGGGACTTCGAATACCTGCAGAGACTGTGGGAGGAGATTCGTGAGAAGATGGCGAACTCCGCTGCTCCCAGCCTGATTCATGAAGAAGGAAACATTATCAAACGCAGCATTCGAGACCTCTATCAGAGGACGATGGGCGGCATCGTAGTCCATGGAAAGGAGGCGGCCAAGGAAGCCAAATCCTTCATGAAGATCTATACACCGACCCACGTCAAGAAGATAGAGCTGTATGAAGATTCTGCCAAGACCACACTCTTTGATAAGTACGGCGTAGATGACTCTGTCGCAAAAATACTATCTCCTGTGGTGGGGCTCCCATCTGGAGGTTCGATTGTTATCAATTCCACTGAGGCACTGACTGCCATCGATGTCAACTCTGGGAAGCTCAAGAATGAACGCGATATGGATGGAACAGCACTGAGAACAAACCTCGAGGCCGCCGTAGAAACCGCACGCCAAATCAAGCTACGCGACATTTCCGGGATCATTGTGATCGACTTCATAGACATGGATGATCACACGTCATGCGCTAGCATCGAGAAGAAAGTGCGTGAGGCCATGAAGAACGATAGCGCCCATATCAACATCGGAAAGATATCGCAGTTTGGCCTGCTAGAGATGTCGAGGCAGCGTATGAGAACTAGCGTGATTGAGTCTAGCTTCGTTCAGTGCCGGCATTGCAACGGGTGCGGCAAGGTTCTATCGGATGAAACCGTTGCTATCACTGTGATACGTAGGCTTGAAAATGAGCTAGCATCTGTTAAGGCTAAACATGTCATCGTGGAAGTATCTCGAGGTGTTGACCTCTACATACTCAACCATAAACGGAAGCTCCTAAGCGAGCTGGAAACCAAATTCTCCACCTTCATAGAAATTGCATCAAGCGCGAACCTCAGCGCAGCAGAGTACAACGTCGTTGTGAAGGAACCGCAGCTAAACGAGTATGCAAAAGTTAAAAGTGCGAAGCCAGATGAAAAGCCAAACGGGAAACCCAAGGCCAAGAGGCAGAGACGAAACAATAACGCCTCTTCTAAAAAGCCAGAACAGGATTCAGCGACGGCGTAGCCTTTAGGGACCTCACATGGTTATGCTACACGGGTGTGTTTTGGGACGCAAATTGTTTTTATGTATAAGCTCATCCTCTATGAGACAACTCAGCTGCCTCGGGGATTGACAACTAATTACGGGAAATAGTATAATCAGAGGATGTTGAACCGGAGTAACAAGAGAAAAGTATGGAGCGATGTAGGTATTGTGGGTGTGAGAAACTCAGAAAAGATGG
>JAIRZU010000027.1 GCA_031267075.1 Holosporales bacterium | reverse complement strand
TTTTTCATGTGTTTCCTCCCCTTAGAGGATAAAGATTCTATAAGTAGGTTAGCATGTGAAGGGTTAAAAAATAGTTAACGGATGAGATTATTTTCTGCATTTCCTCATGTGGAGTATGTTGGTATGGTTCTTGAGACAGCTGAGTTGTCTCATAGAGGATGAGCTTATACACTTATTGGTTTTGCCTAGGGGATTAAGCGGTGGTGTGGTAGAATGCAAAGTGACCGTCCTCGTAGCTCAGATGGATAGAGCGTAGGATTCCTAATCCTGAGGTCGTGGGTTCAAATCCCTCCGAGGACACCAGCCCATCTGAATGCCGTATCTACGATACTGCTTGATCGTGCGAATCTAGCCCTAAAACATTTGTGGCAATCGGAAGGCCTATGTCATATAATCCTTGACATGCTTATCCATGGAGCGTGCGCTCGCTAGTGTTCAACAGGTTATTTGGATTTCTATCCACAGATATGGCGATTGACCTTGGCACCGCTAATACGCTTGTGTACGTCACCGGCAAGGGAGTGGTGCTGAATGAGCCGTCAGTTGTAGCCGTATCGAACATTGGCAATAAGGTTGAGGTCCTAGCCGTCGGTAATGAAGCGAAGCAGATGCTAGGCCGCACTCCAGGGCACATAAGAGCAATAAGGCCTCTGCGTGATGGCGTAATCGCTGACTTCGAAGTAGCTGAGGAGATGATAAAATACTTCATCAAGAAGATCCACAACCGCGGATTATTCACTGCTCCACGGATAGTGATATGTGTCCCATATGGTGCAACAGCCGTTGAGAGACGTGCAATTCAAGAGTCAGCAGAGGGAGCTGGAGCTGGAGAGGTATACCTAATAGAGGAACCGATGGCAGCCGCGATAGGAGCCGGCCTCCCGATTAGTGAACCGAAAGGATCGATAGTCGTAGACATAGGTGGTGGCACGACTGAAGTAGCCGTTATATCCCTCGGTGGAATTGTGTATGCATCATCGATAAGGGTCGGTGGTGACAGGATGGATGAGGAAATTATTTCGTACATCCGCAAGAATTTCAATTTGCTGATAGGGGAGGCTACGGCAGAGAAGATCAAGAAAGAGGTTGGATCCGCCATTTGTACAGCATCCAGTAAGGATGTGAAAATGATCATCAAAGGAAGGAGCCTCATCGACGGGAATCCAAGAGACCTGGAGATTACTCAGAAGCATATTGCTGAGGCATTGATGGATCCTGTATCTGCGATAGCTAGTGGCGTGAAGGAGGCCCTTGAAAATACACCTCCAGAGCTTGTAGCGGATATCATTGATAATGGGATAACGTTGACTGGTGGAGGGGCACTGTTGCCAAACCTAGATACCGTCATATCGCATGTAACCGGTGTTGTAGTGAGGGTCGCTGATGACCCATTGAGCTGCGTTGTGCTTGGAACCGGCAGAGCACTAGCTGAAACCAAAAAGAAATCTGGCTCAATGTTGTTAAGGAATTATTAAGTTCGGATTATGTTCGTACTGTGCCTGCTAATCGAGATACTACATGAGATCATAAACGTGGTGGAGTACGTCCTGATGGGATACGTCATACTCGGCTGGTTCGTGTTCTTCGGGGCGGTCAAGGATAGGAATGGGCTTTTCTTTAAGATCTACGTTTTCCTGATGGGGAAGATCGAGCCGCTCCTAGCAACGATCAGACGAGTGCTGCCACCGATAATGGGACTCGACCTCTCCATCCTCGCAATATTCCTCGCCTTGCACATCACGAAGATCATACTCGTCAACGCCTTCTACTCATTGCTGTGATTCCTTGAGTTCTACAGGACGGAGGAGCTTGAACAACCACCTCGTATATTTATGGTACTGGAGTACGTTTATGGGATGCAAATTATTTTTACGCCCATGTGCAAAAATAATCTCATCCGTTAACTACTTTTTAACCCTTCACATGCTAACCTACTTATAGAATCTTTATCCTCAAGGGGAGGAATCCTAATGAAAAGCAAGCTAATCAGTTTAACGGTAGCACTGTGTGTTACAGGCATGGCAGAGGTGCATGGAAGCGGTGGAAGCCGTGGAGTTCTAGAGAGAGAGAGAGTCCTGTAGTTGAGAGAGCTGCACCTCAGGTAGTTCCAGTTGGAGGTACTGGGATATACCGTGAGATAGGTGAACTGAAGCGAACAGTAGTAGGACTTAGTGCAGCAACGCATGTACTCCACAGTGAACTCGATAATCAGACCAAGGGCGAGAAGCCCGGAGTACGACAAATGATCGAAGATCTGGATCACGGTCTCCCGGCAATCCACGCTGCCATAATCGCTCCCCCATGGCTAGGCTCACTCGGAATAGCCATAGCATACGCACACGCGCAAAGCATAATGGCTGGGAGCCGGATTGAGGAGCCTTTACGCAGCATGTGGATAGCGTGCATGACAGGTCCCGATAGTTCCTTGCGACCGGACAACACCATTACAACCACTGGCGGGTGGATATACACTCAGAGAGGAACAGCAGTAGTACGCCAGGAATACGCGTGCTTCTGTGTCAACAGTAGCCGGAAGGATGAGACAACGAATATAGGTCATTGGAACTGCGATGCCCCGTCCACTCTCAGCTTCAACTATTACACACCTTACAGCAGACCGTACATGAAGAATGGACATATCACAATACTCACACTACCATGGAAGCACACACGAGGTACCGAATCAGTGGACGACAACAGTGTGAGGTGGGTAAACTTCTCAAGTGCCGAGGGTGTACCGCAATGGATCTCCAGCCAACTACACCTCCATACTGTAACCCGCAGTAACTACGTCTACAATAAAGGTACATACCAGATATACAACCAAGGATTCGGATGGCACATGATCGACGCCGAGTACATCGAACCTCCCGCACCGGCAGAGGGAGGAACGCCAGGCGAAGCTGCATGATTCCGCGCAGTCCGCTCGCTACTCATATACACCTCGGAAAACAGGACCACCGGAAGTAGCGTACTAACGACCGATCCGGCAGACCGTACGATGCAGACATACAGTTATCCCCCCCACAGGAGCGCCACTACCTCAAATGGCGTTTCTGCATCTGATGGGAGTTTGTAATTCACGCCGGTTATGTGGTACTATGCTAGTGCGCTGATTTGTTGAACTCTATATGTCTGAGAAATTTGATGACGATCGTTTCCGGATGGGGGTCGGAATGGTATTGGTTAACCACGATAAAAAGGTTTTTGCCGGCAAGAGAAACTCTGTCAATGCGCAAATGATATCGTGGTTTTTAAAGAAGCCGTGGCAGATGCCACAAGGCGGAATTGAGAAGGGAGAGACCCCTCTGGAAGCAGCTCTAAGGGAGTTAAAAGAGGAAGTTGGAACTGATAATGTTGATGTTATAGCTGAGACGGACGAGTGGCTTGAGTACCTAGTTCCGTACGCGCTTCGGCGCAAGGGAAATAAAATAGTTGGGCAACGGCAGAAGTGGTTTCTTTTGAAGTTTTTAGGTGACGACAGCGGCATCAATATTAACTTTACTTCCCATAGGGAGTTTGACGCTTGGAGGTGGATGTCAACCGGGAATGTGATAAGGCTATCCGTGCACTTCAAGAAGAGATTGTACGTTGACGTTTTCAAAAAATTCACTTGGTACTGGAATACTCCCAGCACATGATTGATTTAAAATCTCTCGTAAAAGTGTAGAATATAATATGGAGCTGTTTGCTTATAGCCGCTACGCGATGTAGAGGGGGATATGAAATCGATACGAATAATGATAGCAGTTCTCTGTAGCGTCGGATGTGCAATGTGCGCTAGGGTGATTCCAATGCAGCAACCAACTGTCATAACGGAACTTCGACTCGGAGATCATGATGCAAAGAATGAGGTCATAGTCTATGTTTCCATGACATGTGCACACTGCGCACAATTCGTTGTTGAGGATGTTAAGAAATTCTGCGATGAGCATAAGGACTGCAAAATTATCTTGAGATTCGTACCGGCTGGTTCAGCTGATCTTTTCTTTATGAAGCTGATTCACCTGGCTGCGCACAGTGATCCTGTACGCTACCATCAGGTCTACATAAATCTCATGAAGAGATACATGGCCACTCTCCACAAAGTTAGATCCCCAAATAGAGCGAGGCGCAAAGAGCTGATCACCCAGAGGCTTAAGGAGAGACTGCTAGCTGAGATGAAAGAGCAGATGCAGAAGGATGGAACAGCAGCTGATGAGAAGGAATGTGAAAAGCTGGTTAATGAGAAATTTAAAGCAATACCTCAAGAGCAACTTGATGCACTGAGCGGCGAGCAGCTATTCCCAACGGCAATGGCTGCCCTAGGATTCGAGTTCACGGTAGATGATATACTCCAGGCCATCTCGACAGAAAGAGACGCATACCGAGGTGTCGTCATGAGGCAATTCACGATATACCGCTCAGAGATACCTGGAGATAGTAATGAGGTGGTTCTTCCGATTATTATGTATGGTGTGAGGCAGTTTAAAACCCTCAAAGAGGCTTACGAAGCTATTCTTAAAGAGGAGTCTCCGGCTGAGTAATGGTGGGTGCCCAGAGGGGGGCTATCCACGTATTTCTGGGTCTGGCTAGCTGGGCAGCCTTTCGCATACCCTCCAAATCCCTCGCATCATGTGTCTTAATGCAGCTCCTCCTTGGCGGCATCCATGCAGGGACAAACCCTCGTCCCACTTGAAAACGGTTGGTGGCGAGGAGGGAGAGGCCGTGTGTTGGCGGCCTCTGCTCAGTTTCTCATACAGGGTCCAGTTGTGGGGAGGAGTGTGGAGGGTATGTAGAGTGGATCAAGTTGAGTGATGATATTTCATTCATCTTCGGGTGAAGGCTCTCTTGTCGTTTGCGTACTGCGCTTGCACAATGATCTGGCTTCGCTGGATTTTTTCCTAACGAGACTTAGGCTCTTTGGTTGTCGCACAACTACCCGAACGGCTGAATACATCAACGGCGACAACCCAAGTGGTGCGTTCTTCCTCGATTGGAACGGGCAATGGAAATTGGACCCACGCTGTAGGCCACTCCCGCTAACCCTCTCCGTAGGACAGATGGTGCCGATTGAGGGACTTGAACCCCCGACCTACTGATTACAAATCAGTTGCTCTACCAGCTGAGCCAAACCGGCATTGGTACCAGTACACATGGGGCGAATGATCGGAATCGAACCGACGACCTCTAGAGCCACAATCTAACGCTCTAACCGACTGAGCTACATCCGCCATCTCACATCGTCATGTTCTCATACCACCTAGTGGAATGTCAATCTGAATCATGTACAAGCTCATCCTCTATGAGACAACCAACCTGCCTCGAGAACTTTACCAACATACTCCATAGGAGTTAGCCCTCTCAACCCATAATGTGGCCAGGGTGAGACATTTACCTATCTGATTGATTGGCGTGAATTCACACTGTCATAATGCTTGGGAAGCGTACCAACCCAGAGTACAACACCACTGTGGTTAGTACTTAAACAGGCTTCATCACTAGCATGGTAAATGTCTCCCTCCATTAAAGGTTATATCTTTAGATATATGATCAGGGGGAATGGTGGCTAAGGGGTTAACGGATGAAATTATCTTTCACATGGGCGTAAAAATAATTTGACTGCCTACGTGGAAAGTGAGTAACCTTATTGATAGGTAGTGCCAGCAAGAGCTGCCTACCGCGTTAAAGACCTCCCAAATGATACATCAGAGACATAGAGGGAGTCTAAAGAAATCCAACATATTGAAAGGAAAATATCATGACAAACTTATCCATTTTAAAAATCGAATCTAGTGATGGAACGTTGCTAGTGTCGAGGCATGCTACCCAGGAGATTATCCCGGTAATGAAGGAGCAAATCAGCCGAGATCTTGATTTCAATGCACTTATTTCGTCGGGGCGACCGCGGCCAATGAAGCTACGTTGCCTCATCGAAACGACTGATCTGCCGAATATCCCACTTCTGAAACTCTACAATCCATTCAAAATATATTCGATTGTGAAGTTCAGACATAACAAACCATCAGAGCTACCACAGGATCACGTAGAAGACTCCATAGAGGAGCACGATGACCACACAATTTTCAGACCGATTATAAATGCGCTCCTCATAAACTTCTCATGCAAAGGCACCAATTACAGCCGAGAGGAGATATGGCGCCTTGAGCTTGAAGAGCCCTAGAAGCTCACCTTCATACCAACCGCATACAGCTGACACGTCTGCTTTTTAATTGCCTGGGCTTTCCCAGGGGTACCAGCGGCAGCAGCAGCGACAGCATCAAGCCCATTGTTCACCATCAAGTTACGCAACACACATGCCCTCTCACACGATTTCGTCTGTATGTGGTCGAACTCGAAGAACACTCCAAACCCATCACATACTTTATAGTCCGCTGTGAGGGTCAGCATATTCCCTCTGGTTGACTCGCTGTGAGTAACCTTCCTACTAGACCTGTGGTACACAGCCGCGAATTTCCAGTCATCGTATATATACTGTACCCCGAGGTTCCATACTCTTCCGGCATTTCCTCCCTCATCTGATAGGAAGCCACCATGATGAGTTACTGGACCTGCAGCTGGGTTAAAGACAGAATAATCCTTCGGCATGCGAGACTTGCCGTTGTTGATATATCCAACTCCAACTCCGAAGTTCCCGTAGAAGACCTTGGCGCTAAGTGTATAGGCGCTTACCTTATGCAATTTAATCGGATTATCCACCCCAGCTACTTTTATATCTCTAGTGTTTTCATGCAGGTACACAGCAGAAAATTCTGTTTTGACTTTGGGAGTCCATTCGTGCTGATGATTCAAACCAACTGATATGCTTGCACGCCCTGAAGGTCTCTCAGCCTTCTCATCCGTTGGATAGTAGAGACCAATATCGTTTCCAAACTTCGAGCTACCAGTTGTTCTGTTTTTAGGAGCATGCCCAATGTGCTTCGTATCTGGAGTGAACGCGAAGCCAAGCTGAACACCATACACCCTTGGAGAGTAGTACACGACCTTTGTGGCCTTGTTTGTGTAACCGATCACATAGAGTGGCGTAATCACACCGGTGCTATAATCAACATCGCTTGGCACAGTTCCATCTACTCCCAATGTTCCACCACACAGAGACTGACCATTGCACTGGTATGTTGCTTCTGGACCTTTGACGTTTCCCATCTGCAGTACACCGTAGCGGTTGTTTCCGACGTAGACATACATCTTGTCGACTCCAGTATCGCCCTTCATCGCGTCGAATTCGATTATGGCGCCGTAATCTACTTCTTTGAGCACGCCTTTGCTAAACTTCCCTTTAGCAGCAAATACCAGGTCAACCTCACCACCGACTACTCTGGGCGATGATGTATCAAGCGAACTTTTCTGCACACTCGGATACTCTCCGGGGACTCCTCCTGCGTTTGTTCCATCCCCCTTGTAATATCCATTTTTAGGGGTGGTAAATGACATGAAGCCAGTCGCAGAACCGGAGATTGTCAATTTCGGACCGGCAGCCAAAACGGATGGAGCTGCAAGAAGCGCAAGACAGCCAACCAAATATAATTTCTTCATCAGACAACCCCACGGGCACACACTCGACATCTACTGGATAGTGTAATCGGAATGCTGGACAAATTTGCAAAAAATTTATGGAAGGGAAATCATAAAATTAAACATATCTTCAAAACTGTTGTTTATAGGCCACAATGTGGTGTAGCATCCTCATATGATGCGGCCCTTGCCGTTCTTGTGTTTTGTTTACATATCTCGATGGGGACACTGTTAAACGCCATCACAATCATACGAAACGCCGCAAAGCAGGCGGGCTCCGTACCTGGAGTATACAAGATGATCGGCTCTCGTGGGAGTGCGATCTACATAGGGAAAGCTAAGAACCTGCGAAACAGGCTACTCTCCTACACCAACCTCAGTGCGTTATCGAATCGGATAAAAATGATGATTTCGGACGTTCAGGATGTGGAGGTCGTTGTTGTTAATTCCGAGGTGGAGGCGTTTCTCTTGGAAAGCAACCTCATCAAAGAAATGAGCCCCTTCTACAACATCCTACTTAAGGACGATAAGACGTTCCCATACATCGTAATCGATTCAACACATGAGTTTCCGAGGCTGTTTAAGTACAGGACACTAAGGCCGAAGAGTAGTGACTTTTTTGGACCCTACCCATCTGTCTCCGCCCTTGACGATACTATCAAACTGATCCAGAAAATGTTCCTCATTAGAAACTGTTCGGATTCCCAGTTTGCAAGCAGGAAGAGGCCGTGTTTGCAGTACTACATAAAGAGGTGCTCCGCTCCCTGTGTACATAAGATTTCATCTGCAGAGTATGCTAGGGGCGTTGCAATGGCGAGGTTGCTCCTGTGCGGGAAGGAGTCATCCGTTCGAAGTGAACTTACATCGCAAATGAGAAATGCTGCGGAACTCAAGAACTTCGAATATGCAGCAGTGCTGCGCGATAAGATTAGGTCGCTATCAGATATCCAGGCGAAGCAGTACATTCAGATTGACGATCTGCGTTCCATCGATTTTATCGCATTACAAACGAACCGTAATGGAGCGGCAGTTGCTGGGATTACCTTCCTCAGAGCCGGCCGGAACGTTGGATTCGAAGCCTTCACACTGGAGAATGCAAATGATAACTCTGAGCAAAATATCATAGCATCGTTTATCACCCAGTTCTATAGGGGAGTCAACGTCCCAGAGTGCATAGTGACTGATTGCGATCTAAGCAAGAATCAGCTGCTCACAGAGTTCTTCGCGATGATGGGAGTTAATCCAAAACTGACTGTAGCAAAGCAGGGAGTATACCGCCGCATCATGGATTCCTGTAAGCTCAACGCGAACATGAGACTGAGGAAGAATGACGGAAATCAAATCGCAGCTGCGCTACCAGAATTGAGTAGACTTCTAGGCCGCCAGAACAGACTCCGCATTTCAAAACCTCCAGAATCAGAGTTATTGCTAGGAGACACGGAGCGCAGAAGCGGAGTGTACATAGAGGTACATGAGCATTCGAGCACCGGATCGACGCAGCAAGAAACTGATTATGGAGGTTTGGTGGACGGGGCTAATGAGATCCATAGAGTCGAGGTATACGACAACAGCCACACCCAGGGCACAAACGCATGTGGGGTTATGATCGTCTTCGAGGGAGGAGCAATCCAAAAAAGCAAACTCAGGAAGTTCAACATTCCGGACAATATAGCGAGTGGAGGAGATGATATAGCGATGATGAAGTTCGTACTGCATAAGAGATTCGCCTCCTCACGTATACCAGAAGTCCCCGATTTAATCGTTGTTGATGGAGGCATAACACAGCTCACAGCCGTCAAAAAAATAGTGGAAGAGTTTGGGTTGACCGAGAGGGTTAGCGTCATCGGAATAGCAAAGCAGAATAACCGAAAGATAGGTGATGAGAAGATTGTGTTTGGCAACGGCCTAGAACTTTCTTCAAAATCAGACATGGGCGAAAATACTCCTTGTGCGGATAATACCCTACTGTTATCATCAATCATCATGCTCAGAAACGAAGCCCACAGAGCGGCGATCGGATTTCACCGTAAGAAGCGCAGTGTGGCTATGTCGAGGTCAATCATGGATTCTATCCCATCGGTTGGGAAGTTCAGAAAGAGACTTCTCCTAGAGCATTTCGGATCATTTGAAAACATAAGAAAGGCTTCTCTTGAGGACATAAAGATGGTAAAAGGAATTAGCAGTAAGATCGCTGAGGCAGTCTTCCGTTTCGCTCAGGGGCATGATGAATAGGATTTCAACAGTACCAAATATCCTCACAATCTCACGGGTGCTACTATTGCCGGTTTTCGCACTCGGGTTTTTTATGGAGACCAAGAACGGCATGATTTTGGCACTGGCTGTATTCGTCCTCTGTTGCATCACTGACTACTTGGATGGGTACTATGCTAGGGCGTACAAACAGACTACGAAGTTCGGAAGGATCCTAGATCCACTCGCCGACAAGATTCTGGTTGCAATCGCGATACTGTTCCTGATAGGATTTAATATCATGTCACGTCTCTCGATAATCCCAGCCGCCGTCATCCTGTGCCGTGAGGTTATAATATCCGGAATTAGAGATGCGACTGAAGCCGCTGGGGATTGCTTCAAAACCACGATACTCGCGAAGTGGAAGACGGCCATGCAGATGCTGGCAATCTCAATTGTGATATTCGCGAATGTTATCGAATCTGAAACGGTATCTGTTGTTGGTGAGGCGATGCTATGGGGTTCCGCTGTAATCGCGGTCTGCTCTGGGCTGATTTATTGCAGGCGTCGAGTTTTCTAGGGAGCCAGTGATGGGTGGGTTTCAAAAATAAAGGACAAGCTATGATTTACAAAAACTTAGATGATATATACGAGGCGTATGATGCCTTCTTGGTTGATGTTTACGGAGTCATATATGACGGGAGAGATATCTACAATGGAGCCCTCGATGCTCTCGCAAAAATAAAAGCCTCTGGCAGGCCGGTGGTGATACTCTCGAACACGTCTCTCGTCGCCTCCGTATGTATGGAAAAATACGCATATAACAATCTCATGCACGGCGTACACTACGACAGATTCATAAGCTCCGGTGAGGCATTCAAACAAACGATCCGCCAGCATATCCCGGGAGCAGAGTCCTGCTTCCAGATCTTCGAACGTAACTATGAGATCTTTATGGGAAGCGAAATAACGGAAGCGAAAAGCCTGCAGGAGGCGGACTTTGTGTATGTTGGCTCTCTTGATGGTCTAAGGAACGCCTTTTTCATAGACAATGCACACAGGAAAAATGGGACAAAGGTTTTAATCGAAGATGTTACATCAACTGATTTTCACGACCTAGCTGGCCTTGAAGAAGTAACCGAAATCCTGGATCTATGCTTGAAGTACGATAAGCAGCTCGTCGTTGCAAACCCAGATGTGTTTGCATTGAAGAGCGTTAAGATGGGAGGGGCTATCCAGAAGCGACCCGTGATATGCCAGGGAGCAATAGGAGAGCTCTACGAGAGGGCTGGTGGTAAGGTGTTATACTTCGGTAAGCCGCACTGTGCAATCTACGATTTTGCTTTATCATTCCTCGAAGGGAGTAGCAAGCCGGCGATGATTGGTGATACGCCATGGACTGATATTCTAGGTGGTAATATTGCAGGCATCGGAACAATCCTGACATTAACCGGAGTCCCAGGTGAGTTCTTCAAGTCGATGCCCCCCACAATTTCAATCGATGAAAAATTCGATTTATTGCTAAGGGAGATATCGCCCAAGATGACCCACAACTCACTTAGGGGAATCTCACAGCAACCCAATCACGTCGTTGAAAGGCTGGCAGTATCATGATAGCTACAACTCCGCCAACTCAAAAACCCAACTCATGTAAAGATGGGATCCTGAATTACTCAGCAGATGAGTTAGAGGCAAAGTTCGCTGAAGAAGGCATTCCGAAATTCCGAGCATCGCAGGTGCTAGTCTGGTTATACAGGTTCGGGAAGACATCATTTTATGATATGACGAACATCGGTACAGACCTGCAGAAGCGCCTCGATGAGATGTTTTATATCTACCGCCCTCAGATCATTGCCACAGCGGAATCAGCCGATGGAACTGTGAAGTTCTTGCTGGAGATGTCTGATAGGGCAATGATAGAGTGCGTATACATTCCAGACATCAAGCGCAACACTGTATGCGTATCATCACAGGTAGGATGCGCCGTCGGCTGCAAGTTCTGTAAAACAGGCGACGCCGGCTTCACCAGAGATCTATTGACCGAAGAGATTGTTTCGCAGCTCCTAGTTGTTAGGGATTATATCGGGCACCAAAGAAAGCCTTCAGAATCAGAGTTATTGCCAGGAGACTCGCAGTGTATAGAGGGCACCGGATCAACGCAGCAAGAAGCTGATTGTGGATTACAATTAAAACCTTCAGAATCAGGATTATTGCTAGGAGACACGGAGCGCAGAAGCGGAGTGTACATAGGGGTACATGAGCATTCGAGCACCGGATCGACGCAGCAAGAAACTGATTATGGAGGTTTAAGTGAGGGGAAATCTACTCTAACGAACGTAGTGTTTATGGGCATGGGCGAACCACTCCTAAACTACCCAAACGTCCTGCGAGCAATGCGCAACATGATGCTAGATGAGAAGGTCGGCTTATCTCGTAGGAAAATCACTGTATCTACAGCTGGGATTTCACCGGTAATAAAACAAATAGCGAAGGATCTACCATGCAGGCTCGCTGTCTCACTGCACGCTCCAACTGACGAGATAAGGAGCTCGATAATGCCGATCAATAATACCTACAGCATAGAGTCTATCCTGGCGGCATGCAGCGAGTACCATAGCCATCATAAATTTTTGAAGATCACATTTGAGTACCTACTACTCGATGGAATTAACGACTCTAAGGAATGCGCTATGAGTCTCCTTAAGCTCCTAAAGCCCCTGCACTCGAAGGTTAATATATTGAGATTCAACTCTTGGGATGGCTGCGGCTTCAGGGCTTCTCCCAGTACGAAAGTACAATCGTTCACTAGGATTCTTAGTACTGGTGGATTGGAGGTGTCTATAAGGAGCAAGAGAGGAGCCGACATAATGGCAGCATGCGGACAACTTAGTTCTAACGCTGGTGATTGTACTGTGATACAATCTCGGACATGAGCGCGTATCGGTTTGGATGTGCTATGAGTAATGTGGCGAAAGCGGCGGCGGTTGTTGTTATAGGAGCCATGTGCGTGTATGCTTACGCGCTGCCAGTTGCTGCTGCATATAAGAAAGATTCTAAGTGCGTAGAGCAAGATAAGCCTCTAGATGTTCCGGGAGATCCTAAAGATAATAAGAATGTGGAAGGAAAGGCTTTTGGGGGGGCTGATGCAATACTGAAGAATGCATTTAGTAATGCTTACAAAAAGAAGGAGCAGCCAGTCGCCACTCCAGTAGCAAAGACCCAATCAGGAAAAGATAAGCACTGGAGGGCTGCGATGCGCGTGATGGCTGAATACCACGTCGCTCATGCCGATAAGGATAAGGGCGAGATCCGAACCGAAAAGATAAAGATAAAGGAATTCGACAAAACGGAAACTCATAGCTATGTGATTACAGTACATGTCGAAGAAAGCAAGGTGACGGTGGAGGTTAAATCTGAGACCGATACGAAGGAGCACTGTTGCAACCTATCCTGCGAAGTCCACTCGAAAATCATGGAGAAGACGGAGGCTCACTAGCTCGCCAGGGTTAGTCTAAAACCAAAGGGGAGACCCGAGTTATCGGGTCTCCTTTGGTTTGGTTGGTTACTCCGGCGGTAGGTCTGGTGGCTGGTGTGCCGGTTGGGGTTCTAGCGGCAGTTGTTGCAGTCCGGCTAGTATCTGCTGCAGTCCTCCGAGTACCGTAATGACTCGGCCTAGCTGTTCCAGTGTCTGCGCGGTCATTTCCGGGTTTAAATAGCAGAGGGCGACGCTGGTGTGGACGGCTACTTGGGCATGGGTCATGGTGAGTTGCATCCGCCCGTATGTGTCCCATATGCTGAGTTCGGTCCATGGGATGCCTGATTGGTCCATAGTTCGGTGTAGCTGGGACATCGTGTTGGCGATTTCCTGTATACTCTTGATGACTGGCGTGCTTGCAAGTGTTTGAATTCTGGTTCCCATCATGGTCCATTCCTCCTGCACGGCATTGTGTTGCGCTGTTATGACTTGCTCGAGTCTCGATGTGAGCTGCACCTTCCGATTCTGCGACAGCTCCTCTGAGTCATCATGTTCTTCCGGATCATCATGTTCCCCCGAATCATCATGGTCCTCTAACGGTGCGCCGTGGTACCTGAACGTTGCGCTTTTTAATGCTGCGCAGATCAGGCCCGTGGGGCATAGCGCTGCGTTCGTGGGCGAGCTTGTGTCTAGGGTCAGGCCTGTGTATGCCTTTAGCCATATCTCCCATGCTTGGCTTATATTGTTGGTTAGTTCGGAGGAGGACTGAAGTTCCGCTTGGCGGTACAGGGCATGGATCTCGGCCGCGTTCTTATAGTCCAGGCTTATCCTGGTGGCTCGCCGCACGGCTTCGCCTTCGTTTATTCGTAGAGGTGGATAGTGTTGCCTGAACGTGTCCACG
>JAIRZU010000042.1 GCA_031267075.1 Holosporales bacterium | reverse complement strand
AAGATCTCAGCGGAGCATGGAACTCATATCGATGAATTACTCGAATCCATTCACGGCCTTCTTCCGGTGGCTTCAGAGACTGACGACTCGGCTACTCCTGCTCCTGATGAAACCGCCATAAAGCTTGCGATTGTAGGAAGGCCGAATGTTGGCAAGTCTGCTATGGTCAACTCTATCATTGGTAGCTACAAGCGCTGCGTTGGAGACTATGCTGGGCTTACTCGTGAGAGTGCCAGCTTGGAGTTTAACTTCCGTGGGCAGCAGGTCGTGATTATCGACACTCCTGGGCTGCGTCGCAAATCTAGGATCACAGATACGCTTGAGATGATAACCACCTCGAATTGCAGGAATGCTTATAAGAGCGCAGATGTCGTTATCCTTGTGATAGATGCCTCATCCTTGATCTGTGGTGAGATCGAGAGCTACGACCTCAAGATCGCTGCGGACGTCGTGAAGGAAGGCAAGGCCATTATTATAGCTTTCAATAAGTGCGACCTCACGCCATTCGATTTCAACGACACTCCAGAGTTTCTGAAGAGGAACTTCATGATGAGTTTCTCGCAGCTGAAGGAGGTGCCGTATCTGTTCGTCTCAGCACTGCTAAACAAAAACATAGACAGGCTGATGAAACTGATGCTATCATCATACCACAAGCGCTGCCGCAAAATCAAGACTTCTGATTTAAACTCCTGGCTCCACTCGATTCGCGATGCTGGAGTGCTGCAGAGTGGCGGATCTAGGTTCAGCCTGAAGTACATTACTCAGGTCCGCGCCTCCCCTCCAACGTTTCTGATTTTCGTTTCCAATAGCGAGAACATGAGGAATGACCAGAAGAGGTTTGTGATCAACAATCTGAAAAATCACTTCGAGATGGGCGACGTCGTAACCAGGATAATCTTCAAGAATCAGAAGAGAGTGAGTGGCAGGTAGGAGGTGGAGACGCTGCTAGATAAATACATCAGACTCCTTTCAAAACCTCCACAATCAGGATTATTGCTAGGAGACACGGAGCGCAGAAGCGGAGTGTACAGAGACGTACATGAGCATTCGAGCACCGGATCGACGCAGCAAGAAACTGATTGTGAAGGTCGAGGAATGGGGTCTATTCCAAATACATATACTAAGAACCCGCGTCACGTAGCTAGCTACAAGCACTCCATCACAGTTGCAGAAGCGGCCAGACTCTTAGCAAAAGCTACGAATATTCTGGATCCTGAAAAATCGTATTGCTATGGACTGATGCATGATGTCGGTAAGTTCCATATAGATGCAAACCGATCCCAAACCAAACCTTCAGAATCAGAGTTATTGCTAGGAGACACGGAGCACAGAAGCGGAGTGTACAGAGGGGTACATGAGCATTCGAGCACCGGATCGACGCAGCAAGAAACTGATTGTGGAGGGTTTGTAATCGATATTTATAAGCATCCTCGGCTCGGCTACGACCTACTGAAAAGTGAGGTCATCGATATCGCGGAGATTTGCATATCGCATTCATTCCCGGATTTTCACAGCATTGATCATATACTGCAGTACTGCCGTGGAGACAGAGCTGAGGCGGAGACAGTATACAACATCCTCCAGGGCGTTGTGAGAACGGACTATGTGGACCTCATTCAGCTTTGTGATAAGGTGTCTGGCATCAGCGGATACATGACGTTAGATTCAAAATTCGATTGGTATTTCTCGACAGGTGTACCGCGTTCGAAACTGTCTGATGATTACATCGCAACCCTAAACGCCATCAAATCGAAATTCGACTCTCTAACTGGAATGGATGTATACGAAATCCTCGGAGTAGAATAGCTTCGCCCAGGTATCTAGGGGAGAGAGGCGGAGGAGGAAGGTTTGTACCTTCCTCCACGTGTTCGTTGACTGCCCCGGGTTGCTGCTACTTGCATCTGGTGTTTGCTACCCCTGGTTGTTGCCTCGATATACACCTATTTCATCCGGGGTTATGTCCGTCTCTGGGTCGTTGTCTTCATAAACACCTATGTCATCCGGGGTTATGTCCGTCTCTGGGTCGTTGTCTTCATATACACCTATGTCATCCGGGGTTATGTCCGTCCCTGGATCTCCCGCCAGGCTGTTGCTCGCTGGTGCTTGCTGCCCCTGGTTGTTGCCTCCATATACACCTATGCCATCCGGGGTTATGTCCGTCTCCGGATCTCCCTCCAGGCTGTTGCTCGCTGGTGCTTGCTGCCCCTGGTTGCTGCCTCGATATACACCTATGCCATCCGGGGTTATGTCCGTCTCTGGGTCGTCGCCTCGATATACACCTATGTCATCCGGGGTTATGTCCGTCTCTGGATCTCCCGCCAGGCTGCTGCTCGCTGGTGCTTCTGCTTGTGGTGCCTGCCCTGTCGCTTCTTCTTGCATAAGCGGCATCAGCATAGCTTTTGCTACGGCTACTGTATCTTTTGCCATAGCGGCCTGTATGGTTTGTACAGAGTTCCCCACTCGCTGTTTGTTGGGGTCTTCAGGTTTCAATCTGTCTAGGTACTCCGTTAGCCGTCGTAATGCGTTGGCCGTCGTTTGACGCAGCGAGTCCATGGAGTCGCTCTCCTTCGCTCTTATCATACCCCCCATCTTCATGAACCACTCCACGGGTCTGGTTGGGTTGGGATTCCTCGGGTCTAATGCTAAGTCTAATGTTAGGCTAGCCAGTCTCATCGGTGCCTGTTTACTCGCACTTACGACGTTTTTTGCGTACTCGCTCTCATCCCCGATAGCGCTAATTTCATCGGGTTGTTGCAGAACTGCACGAGACGCTCCTCTTAGCTGTACTCCAGCTGCTGGCCCGGCCGTTTCTTTGCCACTATCAGCTGCCCCGGCTGCTGGCCCGCCCTCTTCTACAGTGTCGTCACTCTCTTCATGTGCTTGTGAGGTCTCTTCGGTATCAATCTGCTCTGGTGCGGGGCTGCTCTGGTCGGCTTGTCCATTGGCTCCTGGCGCTGCCTCTCCTCCAACACCTGCTGTGGCTTGGCCCTCACTACTACCTGCTGGGGCCGGGCTGGCCAGCCTTGCCTGCCGTTTGCTCTGTTGCGCTGCTTGCTGCCTGTCCTGGGCCTCCTTTAGGACGCTCCTGGGTGTACCGCCGCCTTCGAGGTTCATTCCCATGACCATTTGCATGATACCTGCCTCAATGTCCTGTTGGCTCACCTTCATGAAGTGCACGTTCTGAGCCACTGGTGGGGCCAGCCTTGGGAATGCGCTGGGGTTCCTCATCCCTTTGATGTACTTCGCGACGAATTCGGCGAGTTGGAAGTATAGCTCGATTGCTGCGGTTCCTTCTGTTGCTTGCAGCTTATTCCTTATCGTCCCCGGGGTCATTTGGAGCCCATTCTCGACTGCCCTTTCTGCCGTGCGTAGGCCCTCTAGCGTGATTGGTCGCTGTAGTGCGGCTGCCGCATTCTCGCGGGCTCCATGGTTGGCCCTCTCTGCTTCTGTCGGTATAAGTGTGCCTGATGTAACTTGCATGTGAGCACCGGCAAGTGCTGCGTGTATGAGTATGAGTTGCTCTTGGGGAGGCCCTCCGGTCACGCTGTTCATTGCACGCGTTATTTGTATATCCTGTCTGGCCTCATTCGATATCAGTCTCATGAGGTATTCGATAGTCCAGAGATCCCAGCGTAGCGGGTTGATTGTGCTTAGTGGGAGAACTTGGTGCACGTTTGGCCCTGCAAAGAATGCAGCTTGGACGTCTATGCTCAGTCGCTCAGCCGCTTCAGGTGATATCTGGTTCGGGACTGCCGCTTTGAATACATCCATTATCCCGCCTACTCGTTTCCCTAGCCCCTCCTGCACATCTGGGGCGGCCTTTATCACCAGACCTCTCAGTGCTGCTGCCGCAGTGGGGTGGATGCCAAGTTCGTAAGCTCTCATTATACGAACGCAGTACGCCAGGGCTTGCCGGGCTGCTCTCTCGATTTCCGGTTCTACTTCTGGGTCGATCGCTGTGCAAAGGTCTACTATCATCGTGGTGAGTGGCTCTCTCCCGAACTCGTCGCCGCATATTTCCAAAATGGCATTTGCATTTTCAACTAGCCACTGCCGTTCTCGGGGGGAGAGCGGTGACGATTTTGCATCTAGGAGGATTCGTACAGGGTCTGTGTAGTGCGCATGCCCTCCACTTCTCTGGTATTCACCGCGGAGTCTGAGCTGTGCTGCAAAACCTTCTGTCGTAAGGTTATTTAGCCGTGCGGTTCTGGCGCCGCTGAGGTCATATATGAGGCAGGCAGCAAGGTCGTCTAGTAGGCTTACATGGCCATCTTTCCGTTCCCACGTGCTGCTACTGTGGTCGTATCGATTGGCTACTGCATCGCGTACGGCTGCCACGTTCTCTGCTAGTACGTGTGCTATTGCCCTTGCGACTGCTCCGATGGTGGTGAATGGGGTAACGTTGCCGACGGCATTCGCTATCAGCCCCATTAGGCGCGGCTCATTTCCACTGGCTATCAGCGTGATATTGCCTTCTATTGTCGCATATAGCTGTGCGTAGTTCGCATCGACTCCTGCCATGCGCATTACTCCTTCCGTGACGGCATTTACCAGCTGCTGTTGGTTTTGGATTACATCTTGCCCAAGGCGGAGTTCGAGGCGAGTATCACTGAGCCTGGCTAACATAGAGGGAGTCATGACCAACGCTACTTCTGCTTTTTCGAAGCCGTAGGTGTTTACTTTTTGCGGGGCTTGTTGATCTGGATCGGTTTCTAAGCTGTATATGGGCATAGTTGATCCAAGTTGCTCCTGCATCATTGTGCACGGATCGAGTCGTCCATGCGCGAGTGGGGCAAGTTTCGCATCAATGTCTCGTAGGACAGCCAAATGCAGTCTATGTGTGCAGAGTTCTAGGATAGCGAACCGAGCTCCTGGGGAGTGGTCTGGGTTGCTGTATTCGAACTGGCTCATGCACTGTTTGAACAGGTAAGGATACGCCATGGCTACAGCGGATCCCCTGCGCATGGCCGCCATGATATCGTCTGCACTAACATCTCGCATTCCCCTCCAAAAGTTCACTCCCATATACTTTGGATAGTATGCGCACTGTGCCTGCGCGCTGTGCAGCCCGGTCAATCCTTTCATTGCCCCTACGGATACGTTTCCATTCTCGAGCGAAGTGTTACTGACGTCGGTGAATGTACTATCGGTTGGTGCTGGTGCACCTCCAAATATGACGTCCATACGTATGTGGGATATATCGGGATAGCTTAATCTTGCTTCACGCAGCCACCGCCCGAGCTCCATATCCAGCGCCCGCGCCAGGTCGTTGTACCCGTTCACTACACCTGCCTCTCGTTGCAGGCGCCTATTATCTGCATCCCACGCTTGTTGCTGTTTCCTTATATCGGTACCAACTGTCGACGGTCCGCTTTTCAAGACTGGTCTGTCGCGCGACATTCTAGCCTCCTGCCTTTCTGGTGCTGGGCAGTGTTGAACGACGTACACTCGACCACCGAGTACGTTGGTGGATTCGCGAACCGACACGATTACGTCACCTGCCCCAATCCGGCGTCCTTTGCTTTGTGCGGGAACTGGAGGCACGAATTGGTGGCTGGTCTCGGGCTTCCCGTATTGCCCCTCCCCATGCCCCAAGCCATCTCCTAGGCCCAGCCCCAACAGCTGATCTAGGGGGACCGCACGCAGGTCCTCTGGGCTCATCTTATTCAGGTCAGGGACTTTGCTCGTCGCGGCTCCCCCACCTGGCGGAGAAGCTGTAACCGCCCTCCTCCCCCCCTCAACCACCGCAGGGTTTGCTACTACCACCAGGGCAGCAAGTAATACAATCGCTCTCTTATTCATAACCATCTCCTTGTCAGTATATACATTATCGACATCCAACACGTCGCGTTGTTGGGCTTTGCTGCGCCCATCTTATCAGCATACTTGAACGTAGTCAACCCATAATATAAGTGTATAAGTCGTATCTTTAGCATGGGATCAGTTTTAGCTAAAATGGGTTCTGTTTGCGGAGAGAGGTCGTTGTGTAAGTAGCACTAAAAATGCGTTT